>DASXJI010000477.1:0-8149 GCA_036497495.1 Mycobacterium sp. | reverse complement strand
CCGGATTACAGCCGGTTTCGCGTGCCATCGCGGGGACTGCGTCGATGATCACCGGGTCGTGGGAGGCAACCATCGGGTACCCCGGTCCTGCCATCAGCACCCGTAGACAGCGCAGGTACGAGGCGGTGACCGCCGCGGCCTCCCGGTGGGCCACCGACGCCGGTTCGTCGTAAGCGCCCTTGCACAGCCGAACCCTGGCCCCCGACGCGGCGAACTGCTCGCAGTCGCCGTGCGTGCGTCGCAGGTAGGCCTGCAACACCACACCCAGCCACGGAAAGTCGGTCCGTAGGTCAGCGGCAATCGACAAGGTGGAATCCGTGGTGGTGTGGTCCTCGGCGTCCACCGTCACCCAGGCGCCGACCTGTTCGGCACGCTCGCAGATGGCGTGCGCGTTCACGAGTGCGATCGTTTCGCCATCTCGATCCAGCGCCTGTCCCAGCGCGGACAGCTTCAGCGACACCTCCAGCGCGCGCACGCCGTCGTGCGCGGCATCCGGCCGTCGGCCCAGCGCGTCCAGCAGCTGGAGATAGGCACGCGTGGTGGCGTTCGCCCCGTCGATATCGGTGACATCCTCGCCGAGATAGTCGATGCTGACCAACCGTCCGGAATCCCGCAGTGCGCCAGCGCTATCCAGCACCCGTTCCAACGTCGCACCGGGCACGAACCGGTGCACCACCTTACGGGTGACCGGGAACCGCTCGGCGGTGTTCCGCAATCCGTGCGAGCGACTGGCGGCCAGTATTGCCGGGCGCAGCGTCTTGGTGAACAGGCCGGACATCACTAGCCGGCCATGTGCGGGTAGGTGTGATCGGTGGGCGGGACGAACGTCTCCTTGATCGAGCGGGCAGACGTCCAGCGCAACAGATTCATTGCCGAACCGGCCTTGTCGTTGGTGCCCGAACCGCGGGAACCGCCGAACGGCTGACGACCCACCACCGCACCGGTCGGCTTGTCATTGACGTAGAAGTTGCCCGCCGCGAACCGTAGCCGGTTCTGTGCGGCGAGCACCGCATCGCGGTCGTCGGCGATCACCGCACCAGTCAAGGCATAGCGCGATCCAGTGTCGACGATGTCGAGGACCCGCTCGAACTCGTTGTCGGGGTAGACGTAGACCGATAGCAGCGGACCGAAGTACTCGGTCGCGAACGATTCGTCGGTCGGGTCGTCGGACAGCAGCACCGTCGGGCGTACGAAATAGCCTTCGCTGTCGTCATATTCGCCACCGACGGCGATCGTGACCCCGGGCGCGCTTTTCGCGCGCTCGATGGCATTGACATTCTTTACGAAGGCCCGCTCGTCGATCAGCGCACCACCGAAGTTGGTCAGGTCGGTGATGTCGCCGAACGTCAGTGCGGCAGTGGCGGCCAGGAAGTCGTCGCCCATCTGCCGCCACACCGAGTGTGCGATGAAGGCCCGTGACGCCGCCGAACACTTCTGCCCCTGGTAGTCGAAGGCGCCGCGAATCAGCGCGGTGCGCAGTACATCCGGTCGCGCCGAGCTGTGCGCGAGCACGAAGTCCTTGCCGCCGGTCTCCCCCACCAACCGCGGATAGCTTTGGTAGTGCTCGATGTTGGTGCCGACCTGCTGCCACAAGCGCTGGAAGGTCGCCGTCGATCCGGTGAAGTGAATGCCGGCCAGCCGCGGATCTGCCAGTGCCACTTCCGATACCGCATAGCCGTCGCCGGTCACCATATTGACCACTCCGGGTGGCAGTCCGGCCGCCTCCAGCAGTTGCATGGTGAGGTAGGCCGACAGCGTTTGTGTCACCGACGGCTTCCAGACCACGGTGTTGCCCATCAGCGCCGGCGCGGTGGGCAGATTCGCGGCGATTGCGGTGAAGTTGAACGGCGTTATCGCGTAGACGAATCCGTCCAGTGGGCGGTAGTCGGTGCGGTTCCATTCCCCCCGCACGCTCGTCGGCTGCTGGGCCAGAATCTGGCGGGCGAAGTCGACATTGAACCGCCAGAAATCGGCCAGCTCGCAGGGCGCGTCGATCTCGGCCTGATAGGCGGTTTTGGACTGTCCGAGCATGGTCGCCGCCGCGATCTTCTCCCGCCATGGGCCGGCGAGCAGGTCGGCCGCTCGTAGGAAGATCGCCGCCCGCTCGTCGAACGGGGTTGCCGCCCAATGTGTCCGGGCCAACGATGCGGCCTGCACGGCGGCTGCGGCATCGCGGTGTTGGGCGTTGGTCAGCGTGCCCAACGTTGCTGCGTGCCGGTGTGGCTGCACAACGTCGATCCGCTCACCATTGCCCATGCGATGGGTGCCGCCGATGACGTGCGGAAGGTCGATCGGATGATCGGCCAGCGCGGTGAGTGTGGTCTGCAACCGGGTGCGCTCGCGCGAATTCGGCGCGTAGTCGTGGATTGGTTCGTTGACTGGTGGGGGCACAGCGGTGACGGCGTCCATGTCTAAGGATCTCAACTGCGACAGCCCATCACCTTGGCCTATCGGCTAATAAAGTGCGCACCGTCTAGTAGAATCGGACAACATGCAGCCCGGCGGCGTAGGACTCGGCCAACTGCTGTTGGCCCTGGATACGACCATCGCGAGCTTGGTCGAGGCGCCACGCGGCCTGGACCTGGCCGTCGCCTCGGCGGCGTTGATGGACTCCGACGACGTGCGGCTCGGTATGGGCCGCGGCGCGGACTCAGCCGATGTGTTCTTCTTGCTCGGCGTGACCGATGATGAGGCGCAACGCTGGATCGACACCGGACCGGCCGGGCAACCGCCGGTCGCCATCTTCGCCAAGGAGCCCTCCGACGCGCTGGTCGCCCGGGCTGTGGCGACGGGGACAGCCGTGGTGGCCGTCGAACCGCGGGCCCGCTGGGAGCGGCTGTATCGGCTGGTCAACCACGTCCTCGAACACCACGGCGATCGCACCGATCCCCGTAACGACTCCGGCACCGACCTGTTCGGCCTCGCGCAGTCGGTCGCCGACCGTATCCACGGAATGGTCAGCATCGAAGACGCGCAGTCCCACGTGTTGGCCTATTCGGCATCCAACGACGAAGCCGACGACTTGCGGCGGATGTCGATCCTGGGCCGCGCCGGTCCTCCCGAGCACCTGAAGTGGATCGGCCAGTGGGGCATATTCGACGCGCTCCGGTCCGGCGGCGACGTGGTCCGGGTCGCCGAGCGGCCGGAGCTCGGACTGCGGCCGCGGCTGGCCGTCGGCATTCACCGGACGGGCTTCGACGCCCGCCGCACACCGGATTTCGCCGGCACGATCTGGGTGCAGCAGGGCTCGAGGCCGCTGGCGGAGGACGCCGACGAGGTGCTGCGCGGGGCCGCCGTACTGGCTGCCCGCATCATGTCGCGGCTGGCGGCCAAGCCGTCGACGCACGCGTTGCGTGCCCAGCAGCTGCTGGGCCTGGCCGACCTCGGATCTGTTGATGTGGAAGCGATCACGCGTGAATTGGGGATTGCCGCCGACGGTGATGCCGCGTTGATCGGCTTCCACAGCCCGGGCGGCCATGGACGATTGTCCGATGTTTTAGCGTTGAGCGCTAATGCTTTTCGCGCGGATGCGCAGGTCGCGTCGCGCGGATCGCGGGTGTACGTGCTGCTTCCGGATACGACGAAGCGGTCGTCGCTGCACTCCTGGCTTCGCGGCACCATCAGCGCTCTGCAGACCGAGCTGGGGCTGCAGTTGCGCGTGGTCGTCGCCGCGCCGCTTCCCGGAGTGGCCGGCCTGCCCGGGGTGCGTGCCGACGTCGACCGTGTGTTGGATAGCGCTGAGCGCCACCCGGATTCGTTCCCCGCGGTGACCTCGCTGGCCGAAGCGCGGACCACCGTGCTGCTCGACGAGATCGTCACGCTGGTCGGCGCCGACGAGCGGCTGGTGGACCCCCGGGTGCGCGAACTGCACGCCCACGACCCGGCTCTGGTCCAGACGCTACGGGCTTACCTGGACAGCTTCGGCGACGTCGCGGCCGCGGCAGCGCAGCTGCACGTCCACCCCAATACCGTGCGCTACCGGACCCGCCGGATCGAGACACTGCTGTCGACATCGCTGGCCGATCCCGATGTCCGGCTGCTGCTTTCACTCGGACTTCGAGCCACCGAACGGATCTCGTGAAATTGGCCCGAACTCGCACAACAGTTATGTTCAGCGTGAAGGTAATTGGAAGAGTTGCAACAATTTTCCGTCAGCTAGGCTTTGCTGGTGACAGATCGCCCGTCGACATACTTAGTGCTGGCCTCGCAGCGTAGCGGCAGCACCCTGCTGGTCGAATCACTACGAGCAACCGGTGTCGCCGGGGAGCCGCAGGAGTTTTTTCAGTACCTCCCTAACACGAGCCAATCGCCACAGCCTCGCGAGTGGTTCGCCGGTGTCGAGGACGAGTCGATTTTGAGCCTGCTCGATCCGTTCGATCCGGGGCAGCCTGACCTCGCCCCGCCCGAGATATGGCGCGACTACATCCGCACCGTCGGACGGACTCCGAACGGCGTGTGGGGTGGCAAGCTCATGTGGAACCAGACACCGCTGCTGCTCGACCGGGCCAGCAGGCTGCCGGATCGATCCGACCCGTCCGCCAGCGGCCTGCTTTCCGCCATCCGCGACGTCGTCGGTGAGCAGCCGTTGCTGATCTACGTCTACCGGCCGGACGTGGTGTCGCAGGCGGTGTCGTTCTGGCGGGCGGTCCAGACGCGGGTCTGGCGTGGACGGCCCGATCCCGTCCGAGACGCGCGCGCCACGTATCACGCGGGCGCCATCGCGCACGTCATCACGATGCTGCGCAACCAGGAAGATGGCTGGCGAAACTGGTTTGCCGAAGAGAACGTCAAGCCGATGGAGATCCCGTATCCGGTGTTGTGGCGCAACCTGACTCAGGTGGTCGGCGACATCCTCGAGTCGCTGGGCCTCGACCGACGGCTCGCGCCGGAACCCGTGCTGGAACGCCAGGCGGACAAGCGTTCCGACGAATGGGTGGATCGCTACCGCGCAGACGCCGAACGAGAGGGGCTCCCGCTATGACTCAGGCTGTCGACGAGACAACGCATGTCGACGAACTGCGACTGCTGGAAGCCGAAGCGGTGCACATCATCAGAGAGGTCGTTGCCGAACTGGAGCGACCGGTGCTGCTGTTTTCGGCCGGCAAAGACTCCATCGTCTTACTTCGTTTGGCGGAGAAGGCTTTCCGGCCACTGCCGCTGCCGTTCCCGGTCATGCACGTCGACACCGGCCACAATTTTCCGGAGGTGATCGAGTTCCGCGACCGCCGAGTCAGCGATAACGGGGACAAGCTAATCGTCGCCTCGGTTCAGGAGTCGATCGACAAGGGCCGGGTACCTGACCCGGGCCGCGGGGCGTCGCGCAACCGGGCGCAGACCCGCACGCTGCTTGACGCACTGGAGGCCGGTGGGTTCGACGCGGCGTTCGGCGGTGCTCGCCGCGACGAGGAACGCGCCCGCGCCAAAGAACGAATCTTGAGTTTCCGCGACGAGTTCGGCCAGTGGGATCCCCGGGCGCAGCGTCCCGAGCCGTGGTCGCTCTACAACGGCCGCATCAAAAAGGGTGAACAAGTCCGGGTCTTCCCACTGAGCAACTGGACCGAGCTCGATGTGTGGCGCTACATCGAGCTGGAAGACCTTGAAATACCATCGATTTACTACGCTCACCAACGCGAGGTGTTCGAGCGCGACGGCATCCTGCTGACGGTGTCGGAATACACCGAACCGCACGACGACGAGTCATCCGATATTGAATGGGTGCGCTATCGCACCGTGGGCGATCTGACCATCACCGGCGCGGTACGTTCCACCGCCACCGACATCGCCGGCGTCATCAGCGAGATCTCGGCGGCCACGGTGTCCGAGCGCGGCGAGACCCGTGCCGACGACCGCACATCGGTCGCCGCAATGGAAGACCGCAAGCGAGAGGGCTACTTCTGATGAGCGCCAGCGAAGAAGAACAAAGAGGCCGGAGCTGATGAGCGTCAGCGAAGAAGAACGAGAAGGCCGGAGCTGATGACACGTCAACTCCTGCGCATCGCCACCGCGGGTTCCGTGGACGACGGCAAGAGCACTCTGATCGGGCGGCTCCTGCACGACACCGACAGCTTGCCACTCGACCACCTGGAAGCCGTGACGGACGCCGAGGGCGTCGCGGACCTGGCGGCGCTGTCGGATGGTCTGCGTGCCGAACGCGAGCAGGGCATCACCATCGATGTCGCCTATCGCTTCTTCTCCACCGCCAGCCGCAGCTACATCCTGGCCGACACCCCGGGCCACGAGCGCTACACCCGCAACATGTTCACCGGTGCCTCGAACGCACACGTGGCGATCCTTCTGGTCGACGCCCGCGCCGGAGTGCTGCGGCAGACCCGTCGGCACGCCCGGATCGCAAAGCTGTTGGGCATCAAGCACTTTGTCGCGGCGGTTAACAAGATCGACCTCGTCGACTTCAACCAGGACAAGTTCGCCGTGGTCGAGCGCGAGCTACGACAACTCGCGGGACGTCTGGGCAACATCGAGATCACCGTCATCCCGATTGCGGCCAAGCTCGGCGACAATGTGGTGCACGCTTCGCAGCACACCCCGTGGTACGACGGTCCAGCGCTGCTGGACTATCTGGAAAGCATCGAACTGGGCGCACCGCACGCCGAGCCGTCGCGACTGCGACTGCCGGTGCAATGGGTCTCGCGGCCGACCGCCGACGTCCGGCGCCGCTACACCGGTCGGCTGGCGGCGGGTACGCTCAGCGTCGGTGACCCGGTCATCTCGCTGCCGGCCGGCACCCGCTCGACGGTGACCGCACTGGACACCCTCGACGACGACCGCACCACGGGTGTCGCACCGCTGTCGGTCTCGATCGAACTGGCCGACGACATCGATGTCGGACGCGGTGACGTGCTGGTCAGCGGCGCCGACGAAGCGTCGCTACCGGTGCTGGCCCGCGAGTTGCACGCGACGGTCTGCTGGTTCGTCGACTCACCGCTGCGGGCCGGCGATCGACTGGCCCTCAAGCAGACCAGCAAAAGCGTTCGGGCCACCGTGCAAGAACTGCATTCCCGGCTGGACCCCGAGACTCTCGATGAGCTGGATCAGCCAGTCGAGTTGGGGCTGAACGACATTGGCACGATTACCCTGCGGACCAGCTCCGTCGTCATCGCCGACCCGTATTCCGAGAACCGCGACAGCGGCGCGTTCATCCTGATCGACGAGACCACCAACGACACCATCGGCGCCGGCACCATCATCGAGGCACGAGAGGTCAAACCGGGCACGCACGCGCGCGGCGACATCCGTTGGCATCCATCAGCATTGGACCGCGACCACCGATGGCAGGCCACCGGCCAAGCCGGTGCGACCATCTGGTTCACCGGGCTGCCCGCGTCCGGAAAGTCGACCATCGCGGTCGCGGTGGAACGTGCACTTGTCGAATCGGGACGGACGGCTTACCTACTCGACGGGGATAATCTGCGGCACGGCCTGTCCGACGACTTGGGCTTCTCCCCCGGCGACCGCACAGAAAACATCAGACGAGTCGGCCATTTGACTCGGCTGCTGGCCGACGCGGGTGTGGTGGCATTGGCATCACTGGTGTCGCCGCTGAAGTCGGACCGCGAGACCGCACGCGCGCTGAACGACGCGGCCGGGCTGCCCTTTATCGAGGTTCACGTCGCCACATCGCTGGCCGAGTGCGAAAAGCGGGATCCTAAAGGCCTTTACGCACGTGCGCGCACCGGCGAGCTTAAAGGGCTGACCGGCGTCGACGCACCTTACGAGCCGCCCGAGGACGCCGACCTGGTGCTCGACACCACCGGTGCCAATACCGAGGATCTGGCTGCACAGGTCATCGCTCTACTCGACAAGCGCAGTCCCAGACCGTCGTAGAGCTAAACCGAAACCTGGCGTTTCGAGTAGATCTCGGCGAGGAACTGCTCGACGGCCAATGTCGCATGCGCGGCGCGCACCGACCCAAAGATATCGAATGCATGCTGCGCAAAAGGCAATTCAGCGTAGGCGACCGGCTGGCGGCTTACTTCACGGAGTCGCGCGCTAAAGGCGCGGCCCTGCTCGACTGGGATCAACGAATCATTACGACCATGCAGCACGAAGAACGGCGGCGCGTCCGGATTTACATAGGTAATCGGCGATGCGTTGCGGAACGCATCAACAATATCTGGTCGCTTCAGCTTGA
>DASXJI010000476.1:0-1794 GCA_036497495.1 Mycobacterium sp. | reverse complement strand
CGAACCGGGTCAATTGCGCCAGTCTCGCCGCATATGGGTCCGTTGCACCAGGGTGAGCTTCTGCCAGCTGAAGATCGAGTAACGCAGTTTGTCGACCGGCAGTCCCCAACGGCTGACCTCCGGCTGACCCACCTCACCGCCACCGCCGGCAGCGGTGCCCAGCACCGCGATCAGCGCGGCCACCTCGTCGTCGGTCGGGTTGCCCTTGAGCACCCGGATGTGCGGCTCATGTGGCTGTGCGGCGTCCGGCGTTTCGATGTCGTCACTCACGGTTCGTTCCGCTCACTCGACTCACAGGGGAATGTTCCCGTGCTTCTTCGGCGGCACCTGGGCGATCTTTCGCTCCAGCAGGCGCAGTGCCGTCCCGATGTAGCCGCGGGTGTGCGACGGCGGGATCACCGCGTCGACGTAGCCGCGCTCAGCGGCGATGTACGGGTTGACCAGAGTGTCCTCGTATTCCTGCTGCAACTGCAGCCGCAAGGCGTCGACGTCCTCGCCCTGCTTGGCTGCTTCGCCCAGCTGTTGGCGGTAGACGAAGCCGACCGCGCCGGAGGCGCCCATCACGGCGATCTGCGCCGTCGGCCAGGCGACATTGACGTCGCAGCCCATGTCCTTCGAGCCCATCACGCAGTAGGCACCCCCGTATGCCTTGCGGGTGATGACGGTGATCTTGGGAACGGTGGCCTCGCCGTAGGCGTACAGCAGCTTGGCGCCGCGGCGGATGATTCCGTTGAATTCCTGCCCGGTCCCCGGCAGGAAGCCCGGCACGTCCACCAGCATCACGACCGGAATGTTGAAGCAGTCGCAAGTCCGCACGAAGCGGGCGGCCTTCTCCGATGCGTTGATGTCCAAACAGCCGGCGAACTGGGTCGGCTGGTTGGCCACAATCCCCACCGGCCGGCCCTCGATGCGGCCGAAGCCGATCACGATGTTCTGCGCGTAACCGGCTTGCACCTCGAGGAACTCGTCATCGTCGAGGATTCGCGTGATCACCTCGTGCATGTCGTAGGGCTGGTTCGCCGAGTCGGGGATCAGCGTGTCCAGCTCGAGGTCTTCCTCGGTGAGGTTGTCCTCGATGGCGCCCTCGGGAACCGGCACCGGATAGCGCGGCGGATCGGTGAAGTTGTTGGGCGGCAGGTAGCTCAGCAGATCGCGGACATAGTCGAAGGCGTCCTGCTCGCCGGAGGCGACATAATGTGCGGTGCCGGACTTGGCCATGTGCGTGTGCGCACCGCCGAGCTCCTCCATCGTCACGTCTTCACCGGTGACGGTCTTGATGACGTCGGGACCGGTGATGAACATCTGGCTGGTCTGGTCGACCATCACCACGAAGTCGGTCAGCGCTGGGGAGTAGACGTGGCCACCGGCGGCCGCGCCCATGATCAGCGAGATCTGCGGGACGACGCCGGAAGCCAGGATGTTATTGCGGAAGATCGAGCTGTACAGGCCGAGCGAGACCACACCCTCCTGGATGCGCGCGCCCGCGCCGTCGTTGATCCCGATCAGCGGCCGGCCGGTCTTGATCGCCAATTCCTGCACCTTGACGATCTTTTCGCCGTAGACCTCGCCGAGGCTGCCGCCGAACACCGTGACGTCCTGGCTGAAGATGCAGACGTCGCGACCGTCGATGGTGCCGTAACCGGTGACGACACCGTCACCGAGCGGGCGCTTCTCGGCCAGCCCGAAGTTGGTGCTGCGGTGCCGGGCCAGCGCGTCGAGTTCGACGAACGACCCCTCGTCCAGCAGGGCGTAGATGCGCTCGCGCGCGGTCAGCTTGCCCTTCTCGTGCACCTT
>DASXJI010000475.1:0-6779 GCA_036497495.1 Mycobacterium sp. | reverse complement strand
CTTTCGCACACTGTGCGGTGTGGTGTTCCTCGGCGGCCTGGCGCGGCTGTTGTCTTGGCGACGCACCGGCCGCCCACATCCGCTGTTCGTCGCTGCGATCGGTCTGGAGCTGTTCGGGATGCCAGCGTTGGTGGCCTGGCAGGCCAGGGTCGCGAACCGCTCGTTGAAACGTAAGTCAATGTGAGTGTTTGCCGGCCGAGTAAAGTTTGCTGCGCAGCCGCAATGGAATTGGCGGTTTGGTCTTCCTGCCGTCTGGCCGGCAGCGTTCAGGCGTGGGGGATGACGCGGGGGTCGAAGCCAACTACACCACCGCTGAGGGTTATCGGCTGGGCGCATGGATGACGCGGCGGTACGAGCTGTCAAATGGCGCACCCGATCCTGACGTCTCACCCGACTCGACGGAGTCAAGGGGTGGCAACGGCGGATCGGAACACGGAACTGGAAGCGCAGACGGAGCTGACCTCGATGCCGTTCAGCGCTGGGTCCGAAAATTGCCCTGCAGACGCTGTTATCCCCCTAGTTTTCCAGTGCTTGTGTTTGAAAATCGAGCCTAGTAGCGCCTGCTTGTTCATCACGGCAAATAAGCACGTTGCCGGCATTATGACGACAAACCACCGACAAGATAGGTGAGCTCGGTTTGCGACCGAACCACCGCAGCTCTGACTGCGGCCGGGCACGACGGATGAACGCCGTGGCTGGCAGATTAAATTCGGCTCCCGGCTTTGCAGCCACTCAGTCTCAGACCATTCGGAGTCGAGTACGCAGACCGCAGTCGGATTGCCGGCAAATGGTCGGTCAGTGAAGCAGTCCACCGTGAAGACGCGCATCAACCAAACTTGGACGCCACCTTCAGCATTGTGTACTCCGGGGATGTGTCACGTGCGCGGTGACGGCACCGAGGCCAGCAATGCGACGGCTCCGCACCCAGGCGTGCGTGGCACCTACTCGACCGAGTGTGCGAACGTCGCTGGCACACTATTGGCACAACGGGGCGTTCGTCCGCCCGACCCTACTTAATGGCAGCAATACGATTGACCTGCAATAACACTGGTGGGCGCGGACGGTATCGAACCGCCGACCGCTGGTGTGTAAAACCAGAGCTCTACCACTGAGCTACGCGCCCGTGCGGCGCCAAGATACCGCCCGAAGCGCCCAGGCCCCAAAACAGGCCAGCGAGTTCAGGCGTTCAGCGCCGTCAGCGCCTCGATCCACAGCCGCTGGTCACGGGCCTCGCCGGGCTGCTTCATCTCAGCGAATCTGATCGTGCCCGACCGGTCGACCACAAACGTGCCGCGGTTGGAGACACCGGCGTCCTCATTGAACACCCCGTAGGCCTGGCTGACCGCGCCGTGCGGCCAGAAGTCGGACAGCACCGGGAACAGGAATCCGCTTTCGGTGGCCCACACCTTGTGCGTGGGCGCCGGTCCCACCGAGATGGCCAGCACCGCATTGTCATCGTTTTCGAAGTCGGGCAGATGATCGCGCAGCTGATCGAGCTCGCCTTGGCAGATGCCGGTGAAGGCCAGCGGAAAGAACACCAGCAGCACGTCTTTAACGCCACGAAAGGCAGTGAGGGTGACCGGCTGTCGGTTCTGGTCGTGCAGCGTGAAGTCCGGTGCGCTCACGCCGACCGGAAGCATCAGCGTCGCGCGGCGCGCGACTTCGGTTGCACCAACCGGCTCCCGCTCCAGTCTCCGAGGTTGACCGACGAGGTCGGCATCAGCCCCGCGGTGGGCGCCGACTCGGCGATCTCAGCGGGTTGCACGTGACCCGGACGGCCGGTCTTGGGTGTGAGGACCCAGATCACGCCGTCGTCCGCCAACGGAGTGATGGCGTCCATCAAGGTGTCCACCAGGTCCCCATCGCCGTCGCGCCACCACAGCAAGACGATGTCGACCACCTCATCGGTGTCTTCGTCGAGCAACTCACCGCCGCACGCGTCCTCCGCGTCGGCGCGGATATCGTCGTCGGTGTCCTCGTCCCAACCCCACTCTTGGACAACCTGCCCTCTATTGATGCCCAGTTTGCCGGCATAACCCGGGGCGTCATCCGCCGCGACCACCGTGCGACCTCCTTGTCAATTCCAAGCCATTCCAGCGTGAAACACGCCTTGCGATGCAATTTATCGTCGCACAGCCCGTAGCGTTGCACATCCGCCGACTCAAAGGGCCGCCCGACAACGCTTGACGGCTTCGCCCTTGGCGTCGTTGAGGAGATTGACCCGTTGATTGAACTGGTCGATGCCGGAATGCGCGCGGATCGCGTTCGCCACGCCGCGGGCCGCGTCGTTGTAGGAGTTCAGGGCCTCACGTAGTTGCTGCGACAGAGGGCCGTTGCTGTCGCCTTCGACCGCGTCGGCGCTGTGCGTGAGCGCGTCGATCGCGGGCTGCTCGGCAGCCGAGGTGTCGCCGCCCCGGTTGTAGGCGGCGACGAAGTCGTTCACTCGGTCGACGGCCTCTTTGCTGCTGGTGACGAACGACTCGCACACCTTGACTACGGCCTGCGTGGTCAGCTGCTGCTGATGCCGCGACTCCCTGACGCTTGAGGTAGCGATCGAGGCCGACACGGAGGCGGACACCGATGCGCGATAAGCCGGAGCGATCGCCATGTCGGCGCCCGGCGTGCCGTCGGTGACGGTCGTACACCCGACGACGGCGATCAAGACGGCCGCCACGCCGCCCGCCGCCCGCGCAGCACCGCCCCAGCCGGGCCATCCAATCGATCCGATCCGCACAGGTGAAGACGTTACCGGGTAGCGACCACGGCAAGCCTCCATGGGGACTACGCGGGGTGACACCCGGTGCGGCACGATAGGAGCAACCCCGACAAGGGCCACAGCACCGACCAAAACCAATGACGTCAATCCGCGACGGCTCGATCAGCCACAAGCCGATCAGCCGTCAAATAAGGAGTAGTGCGTTGACCACCGAATTCGTCCGCCACGATCTGGCGAAGAATCCAACCGGCACAAGCGAACCCGACCGTGTCCGGGTGATTCGCGAAGGTGTTGCGTCGTATCTCCCGGACATCGACCCGGAGGAAACCGCCGAGTGGCTGGAGTCCTTCGATGAGCTGCTTGAGCGCTCGGGGCCGTCGCGGGCGCGTTATCTGATGCTGCGGTTGCTGGAGCGGGCCGGCGAGCAGCGGGTGGCCCTGCCGTCGCTGACATCGACCGACTACGTGAACACCATCCCGACCGAGCTGGAGCCCTGGTTCCCCGGCGACGAGGACGTCGAACGCCGCTACCGGGCCTGGATCAGATGGAACGCCGCCATCATGGTGCACCGGGCGCAGCGCCCGGGAGTCGGTGTGGGCGGCCATATTTCGACCTATGCATCGTCGGCGGCCCTCTATGAAGTCGGCTTCAACCATTTCTTCCGCGGCAAATCGCATCCCGGCGGTGGCGACCAGGTGTTCATTCAGGGCCACGCCTCCCCCGGCATTTACGCACGGGCGTTTCTGGAGGGCCGGCTCACCACCGACCAACTCGACGGTTTCCGGCAGGAACACAGCCACCCCGGCGGCGGGCTGCCGTCCTATCCGCACCCGCGGCTGATGCCCGACTTCTGGGAGTTCCCCACGGTGTCGATGGGGCTGGGCCCGATGAACGCGATCTATCAAGCCCGGTTCAACCACTACCTGCACGACCGCGGCATCAAGGACACCTCCGATCAACATGTGTGGGCATTCCTCGGTGACGGCGAGATGGACGAACCAGAAAGCCGTGGCCTGGCCCACGTGGGCGCGCTGGAGGGCTTGGACAACCTGACCTTCGTCGTCAACTGCAACCTGCAGCGCCTCGACGGCCCAGTGCGCGGCAACGGCAAGATCATCCAGGAGTTGGAGTCGTTCTTCCGCGGCGCCGGCTGGAACGTCATCAAGGTCGTGTGGGGCCGCGAGTGGGATGCACTACTGCACGCCGACCGCGACGGCGCGCTGGTGAACCTGATGAACACCACGCCCGACGGCGACTACCAGACCTACAAGGCCAACGACGGTGCCTACGTGCGCGATCACTTCTTCGGCCGCGATCCGCGTACCAAGGCGCTCGTCGAGCAGATGACCGACGCCGAGATCTGGAACCTCAAGCGAGGTGGTCATGACTACCGCAAGGTCTACGCCGCCTACCGGGCCGCCGTCGACCACCACGGTCAGCCGACGGTGATCCTGGCCAAGACCATCAAGGGCTATTCACTCGGCGCGCATTTCCAGGGCCGCAACGCGACGCATCAGATGAAAAAGCTTGCGCTGCAAGACCTCAAGGACTTCCGCGACGCCATCCGGATCCCGATCAGCGACGAGCAAATCGAGCAGGACCCCTACCTGCCCCCGTACTACCACCCCGGACCGGAAGCCCCGGAGATCCGCTACCTGCTAGAGCGACGCCACGCACTGGGTGGCTTCGTGCCCGAGCGGCGTACCAAAACCAAGACGCTGCGGTTGCCCGGACGCGAAACCTACGCAGCGTTGAAGAAGGGCTCTGGTCACCAGGAAGTGGCCACCACCATGGCCACGGTACGTACCTTCAAAGAACTGTTGCGCGACAAGGAAATTGGACCGCGGATCGTCCCGATCATCCCCGACGAGGCACGCACGTTCGGGATGGACTCGTGGTTCCCGTCGCTGAAGATCTACAACCGTAACGGCCAGCTCTATACCGCCGTCGACGCCGATCTCATGCTGGCTTACAAGGAAAGTGAGACCGGCCAGATCCTGCACGAGGGCATCAACGAAGCCGGATCGGTCGCTTCGTTCACCGCGGCGGGCACGTCGTATTCGACTCACAACGAGCCGATGATCCCGATCTACATCTTCTATTCGATGTTCGGATTCCAGCGGACCGGCGATGGTCTGTGGGCCGCCGCCGACCAGATGTCGCGTGGCTTTTTGCTCGGTGCTACGGCCGGGCGCACGACGCTGACCGGTGAAGGCCTGCAGCACGCCGACGGCCATTCGCTGTTGCTGGCGGCCACCAATCCGGCTGTCCTCTCCTATGATCCGGCCTTCGCCTTCGAGATCGCCTACATCATCGAAGCCGGACTGGCCCGGATGTTCGGTGAGAGCGCCGAGAACGTTTTCTACTACCTCACCATCTACAACGAGCCG
Organism: Mycobacterium sp.; assembly: GCA_036497495.1. Classification (GTDB taxonomy): domain Bacteria; phylum Actinomycetota; class Actinomycetes; order Mycobacteriales; family Mycobacteriaceae; genus Mycobacterium. The sequence goes on along the minus strand of DASXJI010000475.1, from coordinate 1,673 downwards.
TACGTGCAACCACCCGAGCCGGAGAACTTCGACCCCGAGGGCGTGCTACGCGGCATTTACCGGTATCGGCCGGCCACCGAAAGCCGCACCAACACGGCCGACATCCTGGCGTCCGGTGTCGCGATGCCCGCGGCGTTGCGGGCATCCGAAATGCTGGCCGCCGAATGGGATGTCGCTGCCGACGTGTGGTCGGTGACGAGCTGGAGCGAGCTCAACCGCGACGGCGTCACCATTCAGAAGCAACAGCTGCGGCACCCCGACCGGACACCCGACGAGGCTTACGTCACGCGAGCCCTGTCTACATCGACGGGCCCGTTCATCGCCGTCTCGGACTGGATGCGCGCGGTGGCCGAACAGATCCGGCCATGGGTCCCGGGCAGCTATGTCACGCTGGGCACCGACGGGTTCGGCTTTTCCGACACCCGGCCGGCCGCGCGCCGATTCTTCAATACCGACGCCGAATCCCAGGTCGTCGCGGTGCTGGAGGCGCTGGCACGCGACGGTCAGATCGACCCGTCGATACCGGTCGCGGCAGCGCGCCAATACCGAATCGACGACGTGCAGGCCGCGCCGGCGCAGACCTCCGACCCAGGACCGGGCGCCTGAGCTGCGTTCCTTTAGCGGAAACATCCAGAAACACAGCGTAGCTTTTAGGGATGCCCGACAAGAAGTTCGCGACGCCGCGGTCGACGCTGGAACTGCTGGACAGCGTTCCGGAGTCGCTGCTACGGCGGTTGAAGCAGTATTCCGGTCGGTTCTCCACCCAGGCGGTGACGGTAATGCAGGACCGGTTGCCGTTTTTCGCCGAGCTGGAAGCCTCCCAGCGGGCCAGCCTGGCACTGGTCGTGCAGACCGCCGTCGCGAACTTCGTCGAGTGGATGACCGACCCGCACAGCAACGTCAACTACACCGCCCGGGCCTTCGAGCTGATGCCGCAGGATCTGACCCGGCGGATGCCGCTGCGCCACTCGGTCGACATGCTGCGGGTCACCATGGAGTACTTCGAAGAAGTTGCTCCGGTGCTGACCCGCGACGAGGAACAGTTGACCGCGCTGACGGTGGGAATTATGAAGTACAGCCGCGACCTGGCCTTCAGTGCCGCCACTGCCTACGCCGACGCGGCCGAGGCCCGCGGAAGCTGGGACAGCCGTATGGAGGCCAGCGTCGTCGACGCCGTCGTGCGCGGCGACACCGGTCCTGAACTGCTGTCCCGGGCCGCCGCCCTGAACTGGGATACCACCGCGCCGGCGACCGTGGTGGTGGGCAATCCACCACCGGGCCGAGAAGACCGAGCCAGCCAAGACGTGCGGGATATCGCGGCACGTCATGGCCGCGCCGCGCTCATTGACGTGCACGGGACATACCTGGTGGCGATCGTGTCCGGCCTGTTGACGCAGACCGAGAAGGTGTTCGGCGACCTGCTGGACGCGTTCTCGGATGGCGCGGTGGTTATCGGCCCGACGGCGCCGATGCTGACCGCGGCCTATCACAGCGCCAGCGAGGCGATCTCCGGGATGAACGCCGTCGCCGGCTGGCGGGGCGCACCGCGGCCCGTCCTGGCCCGCGAGCTGCTGCCCGAGCGGGCTCTGATGGGCGATGCGTCAGCCATCGCGGCATTGCACACCGACGTGATGCGCCCGCTCGCCGACGCCGGTCCCACCCTCACCGAGACT
>DASXJI010000474.1:0-15315 GCA_036497495.1 Mycobacterium sp. | reverse complement strand
TTTCCATTCGACCTTGTCGCCTTTGCGGAATTGGCGATCTGCCATCGGTGCCTTCCTGACGGTGTCGCGGACCGAAGCCCGGTTGCACGTTGCCTCTGGGTGCTCGACCCCCGATACACCCGCGAATCTCAACTTCCGGTTCAATAAGATTATAAACTTAACTATTAACCATGTGAAGTAGATCCAACCGAATCCGGGTATACCCACCCAGCGGCGCGTTCCCGCGCCGACGACGATGCCTGAGAAAGCCAAGGAGTGAGCGATGCGGTGTGTCATCTTCGGTGCCACCGGTTACCTGGGTACGCGCCTTGTTCCCGAATTGCTGGCCGCCGGTCATGAGGTGCGGGTGATGGCGCGGACGCCCGCCAAACTCGATGACGTGCCCTGGCGGGGGAGTGTGGACGTGGTCGAGGGCGACGTCACCGACGCCGACAAAGTGCGCTTGGCGCTGGACGGTCAGCAGGTTCTCTACTACCTGGTTCATTCGATGCTGGCCGCGGATTTCGTCAACGTCGACGCACGTGGCGCATCGATCGTCGCAGAAGCCGCCGAGCAAGCCGGACTGTCGCGCATCGTGTATGTCGGCGGCATCATCCCCGACGAACAAGAGCTGTCCGACCATTTGGCGTCGCGCGCCGAAGTGGGCGAATTGCTCTCGAAGTCAGGCGTTCCCACCGTGGAGTTGCGCGCGGCGGTCATTATCGGAGCGGGTTCGGCCAGCTTCGAGATGCTGCGTTACCTGACCGACCGACTCCCGTTGATGGTCACCCCCAAGTGGCTGCGCACCCGAGTTCAGCCCATCGCTGTGCGCGACGTGCTCCACTACCTGACCAACGCGGCAGAGTTGCCCGCAGATGTGAGCCGGGCCTTCGATATCGGCGGGCCCGAAACATTCACTTACACCGATATGAGCGCCCGATACGCAGCAATCTCAGGCTTGCACAAACGCGTCGCAATCCCGGTGCCGGTGCTGACTCCTCGGCTCTCCTCGCACTGGGTCAATCTGATCACCCCGTTGCCGCGATCGTTGGCATCATCGCTGATGGACTCCTTGGAAAATGATGTGGTGTGCACCGAACACGACATCGCCGAGCATATTCCGGACCCCGATGGTGGCTTGATGCATTACGAAGACGCCGTCGAATTCGCGTTGGCGCGGGTGAGTGAGCCTCAACTGCGCACCCGATGGTCCCGCCTGGCTGCCGACGACTGCCCGGCGCAGCCGCTGCCCACCGACCCGGACTGGGCCGGTGGATCGCTGCACGAGGAAATAGTGCAACGACGAGTCGACGCCGATACCGAAACAGTATGGCGGGCCTTCGAATCGATCGGTGCCGAGCGAGGTGTGTCGGCAGCGCCGCCGTCGTGGGCGCTGCGTGGCTGGATCGGCCTACTCGCCGGCGCCGCCAAACGCGGACGGACGTCGTCTCAGCCGCACCTGCATTCTGGAGAAGAGCTGGACTGGTGGCTCGTGGAACAGATGGACCGCCCGCACCTGCTGCGGCTGCGCGCACATGCTTCTCTGCCGGGCCGGCTGTGGCTTGAGCTGTCGGTGCGTGATGACGGCAACGGCGGCTCGCGTTATTGTCAGCGCGCGTTGTTTCAGCCGTATGGCCTTGCCGGCGAAGCATGGTGGATCGCATCAAAGCCCTTCCGTAGCGCGATCTTCCGGGGTATCGCGCGCGACATCACCTCGAGAGCACACGGCGCTTTCGCCGCGACCCGCGCATGACCCGGCGCGCCGCGGATTACGCCGTGCCGGAACGCAGTTGGTAGCGGCGCTCGGCGTACGCGAGGTCGTCTTTCCACAACCGGGACGCCGCGACGCGCATGAGCCCGCTGATCAGCGGGGCGGCATAGCGTGCCCGCTGGAAGCCAGTCCGGCCGGAGTGAGCGACGGTCGCCTCGATCACCGCTGTTCGCGGTAGCTTGTCTGGGCCCAAACCGAGTGGCGTGGCGTGAGTTTCGACCACGCTACCCACACCCTCGCCGTCCACGATGCGCATCACGATGGTACGCGCCTCGGGGCTGGTGAACTCGGCGACGGTGGGGACGCCGACGCGGCCGATGCGGAAGGTCACCGCGACCATGAAGCTGTCCAGTTCCACGGTAGGAGTGGTCAGTACCTCGAGCTGGGCGAACGAGTAGGGGTGATACCACGCGCCGTGCCACGGATCGAGGCGGTTGGCGATGATGTCGGACGGTTCACACGTGCCGACCATTCTCGCGACGGCGTTCAGTGTGTCGCCGGTTGGTCTGGCTGGAATCACCGGCTGATCGAGCGGCTCCTCCCCACCGACATCGTCCAGACGGACCCAGGCGAGCACGCCGTCGTCATAGCTGGGCAGCGGCCGCCAACCGAATTCGTCGGTGTCGGCGTCCAGACAGAGACCGTGCCATCGGCAGATCAGGGCCCCGCCGTGTACGGCCGCGGTGGCCAGGTCGGCACCGAGATGCGGGCAGCCGCGCGGGCCGACATGCAGTCGGGATTGCTGATCACGCCAGGCGACCAGCTCGACGCCGGCCACGCGAATGCCGAGCGGCCGACCGCTGCGCACGTCGCGGCTCGCCGCGAAGGTGTACCAGTTGCCGGTCGGCCGGCGCTGCGACCGGTTCAGCGCGGCCTCGATAATCGCGGGGGATGCCTCGCGGTATGTCGGACTTTGGTCGGCCCACCTTACCGGCGGGATCGCCTGCAGCGGCCAATCTTTGGGCCAGCGGCGCCGCACGTTGTCGCCGATACTCATCGTGGCGAAACCCTTTCTCGGCCGGCCAGATACCGCAGCAGCGCCCAACGGCCTTGAGTGGGAACGGTGCTCAGGGCGTGGCCGGCGAGTCCCCACTGCTTCAGTAGGTGGTTGGCGGCGGTCCATCCAGTGGTGGCCGCGCGTTCCATCAGCGCCACCGGTAAATCGATGCGCACCCCGTCGCCGGCCAGCAGTAGTCCCGGCAGCGGTGTTACGACGCCGGGCCGGTGCGCGTGGGTACCGGGGGCGAAAAGGGGGCAATCACGATGCTGCAGGATGCGTTCGTGAGCCACTCGTGCCCAGCGGGTCTCCGGGTACAGCTTATGTAGCTGGTTCAGCATGGCTTCCTGGGGGTTTGTGGATTCCACTGCGTACGAATGTAATTCGACAACAGAGCCACCAGTTGCCCGGGCCCAGTCCCGGGCTTGGCGTTCGTATCGATCCAAGACGCTGATGTTGTCCAGTGGTTGGTGGCCGGCCGTACCCAGAAACGCCGCTCGATCAGCGGACACCGGGCGGTCAAGCCATAGGCGCTGCACCACGAACGGCGGGGCGGTGCGCAGCTTCTTGATCCGCGCCTGCCAGAAGTCGTCGCCAAGGTCGGGTGACGCCGCCACAATGTGCTGCAGGCCGGCTACGTCGGTAGCCAGCACGACGGCGTCGGCATCCATCTGATCGCCGGTATCGGTATGGATCTGGAATGTCTGGGTGTGGTCGCGGGCGACGCTCGTCACCGCGCTGCTTAGGTGGAATCGCACCCCGAGGTCGGCCAGATATTGCTGCAGGGGCTGCCACAGCGCGGTGTCGTAATTGGCGTTGGCAACATCGAAGATCAGTCCCTCGCTGGAGCCGAGGAAGTAGATGTGGAACATGGTGGCCAGCTCCGCGGCCGACAGCTCGGTGGGGCCGGCGAAGAAGCTGCGAGAAAACACCTCGAACGCCAGATGCCGAGCGGCTTCGGGGAAGTTGATGCTCTTCAGGAACGTCTCGGCGTCGACGTGATCGATGCGGTGATAGATGTCGGGCAGCGACACGGCGGCAAGCGGGGCGGCGGCACGCGCGTCGATGCGGGCCAGGTCTGCGAGGCGAAAAGTCGGGCTGCGCAAGGCGAACACCAATGCGTTCCACGGCGGGTTGCGTGGTAAACCACGGAAGGTGTCTTGCCGTCCGGCGCCGTCGATGAGCGGATAGTCGTCGACCGGACTCAGCATGGACAACGAGGCGTCGACCCGGCTCAGCAGCGCCCGCACGTTGTAGTACTGCCGGAAGAAGGCATGGAAGCCCCGGTTCATCGCGAGCTCGACGCCGTCGGAGTGATCGGTCCAGCCGCCGACCCGCCCGCCCAGATAGTTCTCCCGCTCGATGACGTCGACGCTGACACCGCGCTCGGCCAGACCCGTCGCGGCGGCCAGGCCCGCGATTCCGGCTCCGACGACGACCGCCCGCGGCCGGGACGCCAGGGCCGTGGCGCTGTGCAGGCCCGGTGTCGCCGGAAAGGTGCGCCGGCGGCGATCGGTGGTCACGGCGCATTCCCGAGGAAGGTGTGCGCGATCTGGGTCTCCCAACCCGGCATGGTCTCGCTGCGCACCGCGGCGAAGCCCGCGTCGCGCAGCCGCTGCCGGAATTGTGTTGCACCGTCGAATGTCAACACGCTGCGCCACAAATGCTTGTACAGCGTCGCGTCCCCGGTTTGCAGCCAGCCGGAGGGAATGATGATGCTCCAGCAGACCGCGTGCCACACCAGGGTCGCGGCCCGCGAGTCGCGTACCGAGTAGTCGTGCACCGCCAGCGTGGCGCCCGGCGCCAACAGGTTGCGCAGCGCCTGCAGCTGGGTGTCGGGATCGGACAGATTGCGGATCAAATAGGCGGCCAAAATGCCGTCGAACGGGCCGACGATGCCGTTGTCGGCCAAGCCTTCCACAGGCGTGTGCACGAACCGGACCGAGGAGGGCCACGATTTGTTCTTCGCTTCGTCGAGCATTCCCCCCGACGCGTCGATCGCGGTGATCTCGGCATGTGGGGCGACACTCAGCAGCGCCGCCGTCGACGCGCCGGTGCCGCAGCCGGCGTCGAGCAACCGCAGCCCGCGGCCCTGATCGGGCAGGCGCAATCGCTGTGCCGAAAGGCGAAGGTGGGCATGGTATCCCGGACTGGCGCCGACGAGTCGATCGTAGGCGTGCGCGCCGACGTCAAAAGCGGCCGGCACTTCAGCGCGGGGCAGACCGGTGTTACCGACGTTCACGTTGTCGTTCCCATAGCAGTAGGACCGCGGTTACCAATGCGAAGCCGAAGAAGAAGTCTTCGATCGGAATGTCGAGCGGAAAGCGGATGCCGCTGGTTTGCCGATCGTCGTACACCACGATCGGGGCACTCAGCTTGGTCAACCAGCCGTCGACCAGGATCTGGAATCCGATCACGATCAGCATGGACAGCCAGTAGGCCGGGCGCCGAAAAAGCCCGGTGCGCAATACCGTCAACTCGAGCGCACCGACGGCGAGCGCCGCCACGATCGCGGGGGCGGTGTAGCCGAGGCCGCTCATCGGCGGTTGACCCGATCGAGGATGGCGCTCACCGCGTTGTAGGTCAGCAAGGCGCACAACGGAATCACCAAAAAGAACAGCACCTCCTCGATCGGCATCCGAATCGGGATGTTCACGCCGGTGACGTACGCCGGGTTGTACGTCCACAGGTGGGCGCCGATAGCCACCTCATCCCAGAGTACGAAAACGGCGGCGACGGGTAGCACAGCGCGCGCGGCCCGCCAGAGTTGACGGTAGACGCCTGGGCGAAAGATCTCCAGCGGCAAGGTGATCGCCAGGCAGGCCGCCAGAACGATGAGGTACTGCCAACGATCCACTACGCCACACCGGATCTGCGATCGTCTGATGCGGCCGGCTGCGTCAACCGGGCTCGCCACGAACGCAACAGGCCGGCGCCGGCGACGCGCAGTCGTCGGCCGTTGCCGACGGTCGCACGCCGGCTGAACACCGCAAAGTCGCAGTCTTCGATGCGGTCGAGGATTTCCGAGTACAGCGTCAGCGCGGTCGCGACGCATGGCCGTGACCGTGGTTCCAGCATCGCGACACCGTCCGCGGCGTCGCGGTAGACCTGGCGCGCGACATCGTGCTGGTCGGCCAATGCGTTACGGACCCGGCGATCGGTCCGGCGGTTGTTATGGCACCACATCAGCACGTCGCGATCGACGCCGTGGGCGGCTAATTCATCGGCCGGCAGGTACACCCGTTGCCGCATCAGGTCTTCGTCGATGTCCCGCAAGAAATTCGTCAGCTGGAAGGCTCTACCCAGCGCCGCAGCGTGCGGAGCGGCGTCGTCGGCCGGGCCGATCGTGCCCAGGATCGGAAGCACTTGCAGGCCAATCGCTTCCGCCGAACCCTTCATGTAGAGGTTGAGCGCGGGCCGGTCCGGATAGTCGGTGATGGTCAGGTCCATCCGCATCGAGTTCAGGAAGTCGTCGAACAGGTCGTCGCCGATGGCGTAGCGCCGTGCGGTGTGGCGCACGGCGGCCAGCACCGGATCGGCCGGGTGTTCGTCAGCGGAAAAGAATTGGTCGGACAACTCCTGCAGCCGTGCCGCCCGGATAGCGGCGTTCAGGGCCGGATCGAAATCGTCGAGAATGTCATCGGCGTAACGGGCAAAGCCGTACAGCGCGTGGATCGGCGGGCGCTGATCGGGCGCCAGTAGCCGGGTGGCCAGAAAGAAGGTGCGGCCGTGGGCTGCGTTGAGGGTGCGACAGCGCCGGTAGGCACCGCGCAGGTCAGGATCTTCGATGCCGGCCGCGGTCAACTCGGTGCGGATCATGAGCGACCAGCTTTCGCCACGACCGTTCGCGTTGACCCGTCGACGATGCCGGTGATGCGGTCGGCGGCCAGTCGCCCGGAGATCATCGCGGTGGGGACCCCGACGCCGGGCACGGTCGACGATCCGGCCAGCACGGCATTGTCGATGCCCCGCAACGTGTTCGCCGGACGGAATGGCCCGGTCTGGGCGAACGTGTGGGCCAGCGCGAACGGGGTGCCCGCGATCATCCCCTGACGCGCCCAGTCCTCTGGGTTGACGACGTGCAACACCTGGGCGCCATCGCGAAAGCCCGGAACCAGCCGCGCGCCAACGGTATCGATGAGCTGCTCGGTGTAGCTGTCACCGAGGTGCGACCAGTCGACCACACCGCGGATGAGGTTCGGCGCCGGGGCAAGCACGTAGAACAGCTCGTGGCCGCGCGGTGCCAGGCTAGGGTCGCTGGCCGTCGGCGTGGTGACGAGCAGGGACGGATCTTGCATCAGTCTGCCGTCACGGATGATGTCGGTGAAGGTCTGATCCCAGTGCTCGCCGAAGACGATGTTGTGGTGTGCCAGTGAATGATCCGGCGACGACACCTGGCGGCGGCCGATGTGCGCGACAACGGCCGACGGTGCCGGCCGAAGGCGACCGATGCGACGAGGTTCGCGGCCCAACAGGCTGTAGGTGGTAGGCAATTCGGTGGTCAGCACCACGGCATCGCAGGCGATGCGCTGATCGGTATCGGTCCGTACGGCTGCCACGCGGCTGCCGGTACGCTCCAGGCCGGTGACCGTGGCGCCGTAGACGAAGCGGACTCCGGCATCGGTGGCGGCCGCGGCCAGTGCGTCGGGCAGCGCCCGGATGCCGCCGCGCGGAAAGTAGACCCCCGAGACGGTGTCCATGTAGGCGATCACCGCATACACCGCCAGGGCCTTCTTCGGCGCCACGCCGGCGTACAGCGACTGGAAGGTGAAGACGCGCCGCAACCGATGGTCGGAGATGTGCCGGTTGACCATGGTGTCCCACCTGCGGAATCCACCGAGTGCCGTCAGTCGGGCCAGCTGCGGATTAACCAGCGATAGCGGGGAATCGAAGTTCTCGGCGATGAAGCCGTTGAACTCGGTCTGGTAGAGCCGGGCCAGCCAATCGCGCAGCTTCCGATAGCCCGCGGCCTGTTTGGCGCCGGCGAATTCTCGGATGGTGTCCGCCATCAGGTCCGCGTCGCTGTGCACGTCGAGACTGCTACCGTCGGCGAACTGCGCACGGTAGGCCGGGTTCACTGTCATCAAATCCAGTCGGTCCGAACGATTTTCGCCGACGGCGGCGAAGGTGTCATCGATGATGTCGGGCATCGTCAGTACGGTCGGCCCGGTGTCGAGCTGATAGCCGCCGACGTCGAGCCGTCCGGCGCGTCCGCCGGGCCAGTTTTCTCGTTCGACCACCGTGACCGCACGGCCGCGCCCGGCCAGATGCAGCGCCGCGGACAGCCCGGCCAGACCGGCGCCGACCACGACCACCCGGGTGTTCGGTCCCGCTACTGTCCTCATTCGGTTCGCTCCGTGCAGACGGCAGCCATGTTCGCCAGCCCGGCCCGCACCGGCTCGCCGATCCGAAGATCATCGAGCTCATCGAGCGCGGACGAGACCCGGCTGCTGATCATGTCTTCGATCCTGCGCACAGCCCCCGTCGTGACGATCAAGGTACGCCAACGCTCGAGGGCATTGTCGTCGAGATCGCCGGTGTTCATCAGCTCGGTGAGCTGCCGGCGAGTGGGCGGATCGGCCAGCTCGTGTGCGGCGATCACCACGCTGGTGGCCTTGCGTTCGATCAGATCTTGGCCGCTTGGCTTGCCGGTCACCGTCTCGGCGCCGAAGACCCCCAGCAGATCGTCGCGCAGCTGGAATGCTTCGCCCACCGCTTCGCCGTAGCGGCCCAGGCCGGAGATGGTGCGATCGCTGCAGCCGCTCATCGCCGCGCCGATCTCCAGCGGCCGTCGCACGGTGTAGTTGCCCGATTTGCGCCGCGCGACCTCCAGCACGGTATCCATCGACGGCAGGTCGCGGATATCGCTTGCCAGATCAGCGAATTGGCCGAGGGCGAGTTCGGTGCGCATGGCGTCGTAACGCGGCCAGGCCTGCTGCAAACGTCGATGGTCGACGCCGCTTTCGCGCAACATCTGTTCGGCCCAGATGAGACAGAGATCGCCCAGCAGGATCGCCGCCGATTCGCCGAATCGCTCCGCCGGGCCGGACAACTGCCGATTTCGATGCCATTGGCTGAATTGGATGTGCGCGGCGGGACGGCCGCGGCGCGACGAGGCAGCATCCATCACGTCGTCCTGCAGCAGCGCGAAGGCGTGCAACAGTTCCAATCCGGCGGCGGCGAACAAGGCCTCGTCGCTGTCCTGGGCGCCGGCCAGCCAGCCCAGATACATGAAAGTCGAGCGCAGGCATTTGCCGCCCACCACGAATGTCACCAGCACGTCGCCGGCTACTTCCACGCCTGACTCATCGAGTTCGGCAGCGCATCGGCCGGTCACGAACTCGGCCAGATGCGTCAAGACCTTGCGGCGCAACCCGATTCGCCACGCGTCGAACAGTGCGGGATCTGACCACGATTGCGGATCGCGCTCGGCAGGCTGCGCGGATGGCGCTAACGACAGCGCACGCACCTCGCCCACCGAACCCCCTCTCGAAGAATCGGGTCGCAACCAACCAGTACGACCCAGACTCACGGGCTATACCTCCCAAACGACGAAGACAAACACGCCCGCCCCGTAAATAACTTCACAAGGTGAAAGTTTAATTTACTGAACATGTGGCCGCCTCGCCAGAGATATCTCGCCTAGGGTGGGTCCATGACCGCAGCGCAGCGTGAACGAAGCGCACTCGTGAGCACGTTTCGCCAGGTGGGACCCGATGCGCCGACGCTGTGCGCCGGTTGGAAAACCCGTGATCTGGCCGCTCACCTGGTGGTTCGGGAACGGCGTCTCGATGCGACGCCGGGTATCACTTTGCCTTTCCTGGCCGGCTATACCGAGAAGGTGCAGAACAAGGTTGCGCAGTCGACCGGCTGGGATGACCTGGTCAACCTGGTGTCATCCGGTCCGCCGATTTATTCACCGTTCAAGCTGCTCGATTCGGTCGCGAATCTCGGCGAGATGTTCATTCACCACGAGGACGTGCGCCGAGCCATCGACGGCTGGCAGCCCAGAGTGCTGGACGCATCGATCGCCACGCCGCTGCGGCGGCAGCTCGGATTGATGAGCCGGATAATGCTGAGCAAGCTGCCCGCCCAGGTCGAACTGCGGACACCCGCCGGCGAACGGATCGCCCGAGTGGGCCGCGGCGATGCCGTCACCGTGACCGGCGAGCCGCAGGAGCTGTTGCTCTTCGTCGCGGGCCGCGATGCCGTGCGGGTCGAGTTCGGCGGCAACGCAGAGGCGGTCGCCGCCGTCCGATCGGCACCCCGCGGACTGTAGCGCCGGATTACGCCGGCGCGTGGCCAAGCAGGTGGCGCAGGGTCTGCTCGAGGTCAGCGCGGCGGAATCGGTGCTCTGCCTGCTGCAACCGCGTCGGCAGCACCCGTTGATTGGCGCACGCGAGTTCCCGCGCACCCTGTTCGCCGAGTAGCACCCGCGGCCCCAGCGCCGGTACCGGCAACAATGCCGGGCGACGCAGAACGTGGGCGAGCGTGCGGGTGTAGTCGACGTTGCGGGCCGGTTCGGGAGCAACCGCGTTGACCGGCCCGGACAAGTCGGTGTCCCACAGCCCGCGGTGATAGACGTCGACCAGATCGTCGATCCCGATCCAGGACAGCCACTGTTGACCGCTGCCGAGCCGGCCGCCGAGCCCGGCAGAGAACAGCGGCCGGAACAGCCGAAGTGTCCCACCGGCGGGGGACTGCACGATTCCGGTGCGCACCCGCACCACTCGCGTTCCGGACTGCTCGGCGGGGGCCGTTGCGGTTTCCCAGTCAGCGACCACGTCGGCCAGGAACCCGTCACCGCGTTCGCTGTCCTCGGTCAGCGCCTCCTCGCCCCGGTCGTAGCCGTAAAACCCGATGGCCGACGCGCTGATCAGCACCTTGGGCCCGTCGCTCGATTGCGCGATCAGCTCCGCCAACCGGCGCGTCGGGCCGATCCGGCTGTCGCGGATTGCAGCGCGGTGTTCATCGGTGAAGCGGCCCGCGATCGACTCGCCCGCGAGATGGATGACCGCATCCACGCCGGTCAGCAGACCCGAATCGGGGCTTTCTGGATTCCATTGGCGTTCATCGGGTTTGGTAGCCGGGTGCCGGACCAGCCGGATCACCCGGTGGCCGCCGGTGGACAGGAAGGCGGCCAACTGCGAGCCGACCAGCCCGGAGGCGCCGGTGATGGCGACGGTGATCGGGGTCAACCCATTCTCGGCCGCATGCCGGTGCACGGCGATGTCGTCGGCCAACTGCCGGTGCCGGTAACCGAACATCGACCGCAGCGCGGCCGCGGGAACCGGCGTCGCGACCCGGTCGATCACCCGGGTCCGATCGCCGGCGACCTCTTCGAAATCGTGGGTGTGCCGCCACCGCATCGCCAGCTTGGCCGGCAGCGACGCCAATCCGTCGGTGCCGATGGCGTCGACGAAGCGCCGAGGCGGGTCATAGCCGTCCGGTTGGTGATCGGCCACCCAGCGCAGACCGCCCGGCAGGCCGACTTCGGCCCGCCCGTTTTCCAGCGAATCAGCCTCGGCGATCAGCCGCATCGGCGACCACGGCGGCGTGAGCCGGGTAAACGCGCCCGGCCGGGCATGCCAGTCGAACACCTCGTAGATCGGTGCGTCGATCACGCTCGAATACACAAGTCCCATTGCGCCGACGGTACCTGCGCATCGGATCGCTACCGATCCGGCAGGGCGTGCTCGACGATGGGCAGCCGTGGCAGCGGCTGGCGTTCCCGGCGTTTGGCCGCCAGGTACACCTGCGCGGTCTCGTCGGCCACTGTGTGCCAGTCGAAATCCGCAGTCAGTCGTTGCCGTGCGGCCTTGGCGCGGCGTTGCGCGGCCGCCGGATCATCGAGCACGGCGATCACCGCCTTGGCCAGCCGACTCACATCTCGCGGCGGACACGACATCCCGGTCTCGCCGTTGATCACTGCCTCGCCCAGACCGCCGATGTTCGACGTCACCAACGGGGTGCCGGCGGCCGCGGCTTCCAGCGCCGCCAGCCCGAACGGTTCGTAATGGCTGGGCAGCACGGCGGCGTCGGCGCGATGCAGGACGGCCAGCAGATCGTCATGATCGAGCCGCCCGACGAAGTGAGTTGCCTTGAGTACTCGATGTTTACGAGCCTGCTCGACGAGCCAGTCCTGCTGGGTGCCTTCACCGGCGATGGTGAGGGTGGCGCCGGGGTAGGCCCGCCGGATGCGCGGCAGAGCGGCGATCGCCTCGTGCACGCCCTTCTCGTATTCCAGCCGACCCACGTATAACAGCTCCGGCGGTCCGGTGCGGGGCCTGCGGCGCGCGAACGGCCATCGCGCCGCCTCGATTCCGTTGCGGATCACCGTGGCCTCGGCCAGACCGGGTCCGAACAGCTCGGTGATCTCCTCGCTCATCGACGCCGAACAGGTGATCAGCGAGTCGGATTCGCGCACCAGCCACGACTCAACCGCATGCACCTGTCTGCTCAGTGATCCCGACACCCAACCCGAATGACGGCCGGCCTCGGTCGCGTGGATGGTGGAAACCATTGGTACGTCGTAAAACTCGGCCAGCGCGATCGCCGGATGGGCGACCAGCCAGTCATGTGCGTGCACTACGTCGGGCTTCCACGCGCGGTCGTGGCGGCGGTCTTTCAGCGACAACCCAACCCGAACCATCGCGTGGCCCATGGCCAGCGTCCAGGCCATCATGTCGTTGCCGAAGGAGAACTCATGTGGGTCCTGCGCGGCGGCGACGACCCGGACCTGCTCATTGATCTCATCCGACGACGGGTGGGTGCTCGGGTCGGTGCCCGTGGGACGCCGCGATAACACCACGACGTCGTGGCCGGCGGCGGCGAGTGCGGTCGACAAGTGATGGACGTGCCGGCCGAGTCCACCGATCACCACCGGCGGGTACTCCCACGACACCATCAGAATTTTCATCGCGGCAGCCTTCGTGCATCCAGCGCACCGAACAGGCCGTCGGCCCGATTCCAGCCGTCGGCCAGACGCCCTGCGACTTCGCGGCGGCCCGAGGCCAGCGCACCGGCGATCTCGCGGCTGGCATGGGCGTGCAGATGCGCCCGGTACCGGGCGTAGTCAGCCGCGGAATCCTTGCTCACCATGAAAGGCCAATCGCTGGAAACGGTGAGCAGAGTCTCGCGCAGGATCTGGTCGGCGATGTGGTCGCGGGGGGTCGGCCCGTCCAACGTCGCGGTCTGCGCCAGCGCCTTGTCGACGGTGGACAGTGCGGTGTCGACGACCTCGGCGTTGAGCTGCACCAGGTCGGCCACTTTGTCACCGGCCCACACTTGCCAGTCCTTGCCGGAACCCCAAGAGCTGGGCGGTAATTCAACGGAATCTCCGACGAGACCTGCGCTGACGGCGTCGCTCAGCGTGCCCAAGCGCACACCGGCTTCCGGCAGTGCCCGCAGCACCCGTTCCAGCCATACCGGGCCCTCGTACCACCAGTGGCCGAACAATTCGGTGTCGAAAGCGGCGACCACGTGGGCGGGTCGGCCGATGCGCGTGGATTCGGACAGGAGTCGGCTGCGGACCATCTCGACGAAATCGGTTACGTGGCTGTCGATTGCGCGATCGGCGCGGTCGGGCTCGTAGGGCGACTTCTTCTCCGAGGGCACGTTGCGGCCGGTGACGCGGGCCGGCTTCAAACCGGTTCGGTGGTCGTAGGTGTGAAAATCACGGTAGGCGGCGTGGCCGGGATAGCCGGATTTCGGCGACCACACCCGGTAGCTGACCTGCAGATCGCGCCCGAACGCAACCACCTTCGAGTCGCCGACCGGCCGGCCCAACGCGGTGTCACCATGCAGCGACGGGCCGTCGACCATGAAGTGGCCGACTCCGGCCGCGGCATAGTCGTGCTCCAGACCGGGGGCATAGGCGCATTCGGGTGCCCAGATGCCAATCGGCTTGTGCGCCAAGCGCTGCCGGGCGTCTTCCAGACCTTCGCGCAGCGCGAATTCGCGCAGCCGCGGATTCAGCAGCGGCTGGAACGGATGCGCGAGGGGTCCGCCCAGTAACTCGACCGTGCCCGCGTCGATCAGGCCCCGCAGCAGCGGGCTGGCCCCGTGGCGCCAGTACGTGGTGAAATCCTCGAGCGCTTCCTGGGTTTCGGCGAGTTCGCGAATTCCAAAGGCGCGCAGTGCCTCCGGTGCTGAGGCCGGCGACGTGTCGGGCCCGTCCCCGGGACGCACGCTGGCAGCCTCGGCGGCACGCAAATGCCAATTGGCCAGCCAATGGTGCATCCCGTCAAGGCAATACGGATCGTCGAGCTGCGCCATCACGACCGGAGTGACACCCAGCGTGATCAGCCGCTGCCGGTCCTCGTCGGCCAGGCGCCGCAGCACCCGCAACAGCGGCAGATAGGACGCCGCCCAGGACTGGTAGAGCCATTCCTCGCCGACCGGCCAGCGGCCGTGATGGGCCAGCCACGGCAGATGGGTGTGCAGCACCAGGGTGAATAGCCCGGGCACCGGCGCCCCGGTCGGCTGGCTCATATGCGCCATTCCTCGATCCCGGCTACACCGGCATCATCGTCGTCGGCGCGCGTCACGGACGCACCGCAATTGCCACTAGGTCCAGGCTGTCATCGATATGACGTGCCGGCCCCGTCGCAGCCTCGACGACGTCGAAGTCGGCGGCGGTGACCGCGGCGACATCGGCCAGCAGCTGATCCGGCCAGGGCGCATCGGCGACGGCACGCGCGATCTGGGCGTCGATGATCGAGCCGCCGTGCCGGGCGTCCATCTCAGCCAGCTGCGGCCCGTGGAACACCCCGCTCATCAAGACCGATGCAAAGCCGGCGTCGCGCAAAAGCTCCGTCAGCTCGTCCGCATTGAGCTCGCGGGTGTGGAACGGATTGATCGGGGTGTCGCGGCCGGGGGAGAACGTGATCCGGTTGGGGGTCGACACCATCAGCCCCCCGCAGGGCCGCAGCACCCTGAAGCATTCGCGGACGAACTGTGGCTGATCCCACAGGTGCTCGATGACCTGGAAATTGACCACGAGGTCGACCGAGTGGTCGGGCAGCGGCAATTCGGCGAGGTTGCCGTGGATGACCTCCACCCGCGGATAACGGGCCCGCACGTGCGCGACGGTGGCCTGGTCGTAGTCCAGCGCGATCACTCGACGAGCGACCCCGGCGATCAGGTCGGCGCCATAGCCTTCCCCACAGCCCGCCTCCAGCACCTCGCGATCCGCACAGTGCTGCGCTAACCGCTGGTAGACCACCTCGTGGCGGCGAAACCAGTAATTCTCCACGTCGAGACCCGGGATGGTGCGTTCACCGGTCAACGGCAGAACGGCATCGTCGGGGGCGTGGGGAACATCAGGGATGAATGCGCTCATTGAATAGGCAGGCTAACCCGTGGCGACGGGTTAGCGAATGCTTCACTACGGGTATTCGGGTGTCTGAGTCATGGTGCTGCCCGCTGCCGAAGACACAGGGGGGCAGAACCTGCAGGATGACCCGCTATGGTGTGAGAGCGAACCGCGCAAAGTTACCGGTCAGTAACATGCGGGTGCGGGGCGCACAAGACGTGACCTAAGTCCTGTCGCTTAACGCTGCAGGAC
>DASXJI010000473.1:0-3589 GCA_036497495.1 Mycobacterium sp. | reverse complement strand
AGGTCTTGGGGCACGATGACGTCGCGGCCGTTCCACTTGGCCGTGTCGCGTCCGGCGATGGCGATGCTGTCGATCTGCTCGTCGACGAAGTCTCGGAACCGTCGCAGATCGTTTTTATCGACCTTGATGCCGGCCGCCGAGTGAAAGAAGCGTTCGAACAGCGGGATTTTCGTTGGATGGGTCACCCGTTACCTCCTGATCCATTGGTTGAAGGACGCGCTGCTTCTCGGCGGTGTCCCACCGTCCGGACAAGCTTGCCGCGGCTTACCCCGGTAGCGCCTGAGCCTCACAGTGCGAGAAGGCCGCGTTGGAGTTGACCTTCCGAGACAGGTTTGATCGTTATCCGCGTGGCTCGGTGTACCGATGTGCCGGAAGGGTATTCAACGTTGAATGCCTCTAGCTCCTGCTCCGGGCAACGACCGGTTTGGACGGTGTGACTCATGGCTGACACGAACGTTGTGGTAACGGGCGGTTCTGGCTTCATCGGCTCGCATTGCGTTGTCGCGTTGCTGAACTCGGGTTACCGGGTCCGCGCAACGGTGAGATCGCCGCAACGTGAGGCGTACTTACGCGAAATGGTGACGCGTGCCGGTGCCAGCGCCTCGGGCACACTAACTTTCGCTGTCGCCGACCTCACGTCCGACAATGAATGGCCTGAGGCGGTCGACGGGGCCGACTTCGTGCTTCATGTCGCCTCGCCCCACCCACCGGATGAACCCAACAATGAAGATGAGGTCATCCTGCCCGCGCGCGACGGGACCATTCGGGTGCTTCGCGCTGCACGGGATTCCGGCGTCAAAAGAGTTGTCCTGACATCGTCATTCGTCGCAATTTCGCGTGGACACGGCGTGCCGGAACGCGGGTTCACCGAAGACGACTGGACCGACATCGGCGGTCACGACGTCACGGCCTACGTCAAATCGAAGGTGCTCGCCGAACGCGCGGCATGGGACTTCATTAAGAATGAAGGCGCAGAGACCGAACTCAGTGTGATCAATCCGACTGCAACCTTCGGACCCACTTTGGGTGACGACATCTCCGCCTCGCTGATCCCCATACTGACTCTGCTCACCGCTGGTGCCGCGCAGATGGCGAACCTCAGCTTTCCCGTCGCTGATGTGCGCGACATCGCCGATATCCACGTGCGGGCTATGACCCATCCCTTGGCGGCCGGTGAACGCTTCATCGCCTGCTGTGACGGGAGCCCGATCACCATGCGCGATGCCGCCCGCATCCTGAGCGAGTGGACCGGCGTTGAATCAGCTTTGGGGTCGCCCATCGTGGGAGAAATACTCAGACCCACCAACCGAAAGGCGAAGGCCGTCCTGGGGTTTAACCCGCGACCCATCGACGAAGCGTTGTTGTCCACGGCCGAAAGCTTGGTCCGCACAGGGCTGGTACCCGCACCCTAGGGACGACCGGCCCCCCTCTGGTCCTTCCAGGCCGAACAGGGCTCAGATTCTTCGACTCCGAGGGGCGACGCACTCGGCGGCATCTACTTGGGAAAATTAATTTCGCGGGCATCGATGGGCCACCGCGTTCGTGTTGCGTGTCCATCCCGTCGTGGCTGGACAAGAAACCCAAAGGATGGACCATGACTCAAACAACGACGACCACAGCCCGGCGCATGTTCCGCAACCGCCGCGAGGCCGGTCGAGTGTTGGCGCGCCTGCTCAACGCGTACCGAGGAAAAAGCGATGTCGTCGTGCTTGGGCTGCCGCGCGGCGGCATCCCGGTAGCTTGGGAGGTGGCCAGCGCACTCGGCGCCCCTCTCGACGCGTTCATTGTGCGTAAGCTCGGTGCACCGGGGCACGACGAATTCGCGGTGGGCGCAATGGCCCTCGGTGGCCGGGTTGTCATCAACGACGACGTGGTCCGGGCCTTGCGAGTCACCCCTTCGCAACTGCGTATGGTCGCCGAACGCGAGGGCCGCGAGCTGATCCGGCGCGATTCGCTATATCGCGGCGGCCGCCCGCCGGTAGAGGTGACCGGCAAGACGGTGATCCTCGTCGACGACGGACTGGCCACCGGCGCCAGCATGCGCGCCGCGGTGCAGGCGCTACGTGAGAGGGAGCCGGCGCAGATGGTCATCGCCCTGCCTTCAGCACCCGAATCGACGTGGCGGGAATTCGCCGGCCTGGTCGATGACGTCGTTGTCGCCACCATGCCGCAGCCATTTCTGGCGGTCGGCGAATCTTATTGGGACTTCAGCCAAACCACCGACGAGGAGGTGCGCAAACTGCTCGCCACCCCGACGACACCCGCAGCGGCCGTCGCCGCCGAGACGCCGGCCGATCAGGTTCGCCGCGTGTCGATTCAGGCGCCCGGCGGCGTTCCGCCAGGCGAGGTATTGGACGATTTGATCGGCGACGCCCGCGTCGTACTGATCGGCGAGAGCAGCCACGGCACGCACGACTTCTACCAAGCACGCGCCGACATCACGAGGTGGCTTATTCAAGATAAGGACTTCTGCGCGGTCGCCGTCGAGGGAGACTGGCCCGACGCGTATCGGGTCAACCGCTTCGTCCGCGGAATAGGTGATGCCACCGCCGATGACGCGCTGAAAGGGTTCGAGCGGTTTCCTGCGTGGATGTGGCGCAACACGGTGGTCCGCGACTTCGCCGATTGGCTGCGGGACCGCAATCAGCGCGTCGACGATCGGTACCAGGCCGGTTTCTACGGCTTGGATCTGTACAGCCTGCACCGGTCGATGCGAGAGGTCATCGCATATCTGGACACCGTCGACCCCGCGGCGGCGGCCCGTGCACGGCAACGCTATTCGTGCTTCGACCACGCGTCGGCCGACGACGACGGACAGGCATATGGATTCGCGGCGGCGTTCGGTGCGGGACAGTCCTGCGAGCAGCAAGCGATTGATCAGCTTCTCGAGCTTCAGCGCAACTCGATGGACTACATGCTTCGCGACGGGTTGCTCAGTGAGGACGAGCAGTTTTATGCCGAACGCAACGCCATGGTGGTGCGCAACGCCGAGGTTTACTACCGGACCATGTTCGCCGGGCGGGTCGACTCCTGGAACCAGCGCGACCGCCACATGGCGGAGACACTAGATGCGTTGCTCACGCACCTGGATCACGAGGTCGTGCCAGAACAAACGTCACGAATCGTGGTGTGGGCGCATAACTCTCACGTTGGCGACGCGCGGGCAACGGAGGTATATGCGGATGGGCAGACCACACTGGGCATGCTCGCCCGTGACATGTATGGGAACGACACGCGCCTGATCGGGTTCAGCACCTACACCGGAACGGTCACCGCGGCCAGCGAGTGGGGCGGGAGGGCCGAGCGCAAGACCGTCCGGCCGGGCTTGCCCAGCAGCGTCGAGGAACTGTTCCACGAAGTAGCGGCCGACCCGTTTTATGTCGCGATGCGCCGTGAGGGCAAGCCAGCGGCCGAACCGCTTGAGGAGGTCCGCTTGGCCCGTGCGATCGGGGTGATCTACCGGCCAGATACCGAAAGGCAGAGCCATTACTTCCATGTCCGACCGTCCGAGCAGTTCGACGCGATGATCCACATCGACAACACCCGCGCCTTGGAGCCGCAAGACGTCACAAGCGAGTGGATCGCGGGA
>DASXJI010000472.1:0-11826 GCA_036497495.1 Mycobacterium sp. | reverse complement strand
GCGCTGGTACTGCCCGAACAGGTCGTCAACGGCGCTGACGGCTCGGTGTACCGACCGACACCACTCCTCGTCGGTACCGCCCGCGGAACGATGTGGACCACCGACGAGTTACTGACGGATCGGGCGACACATGCCGATCTGAGATCGCGTGGCGTGGTGTCGCTGGACATGGAGACGGCTGCGATCGCAAAGGTGTGTGACCAGCGCGGCGTCGTTTGGTCGGTGGTTCGGGCTATCAGCGACCGGGCCGGCGACGGCAGCGTGGACGAAGAGATCGCCGGCCTCACCCACGCTGACGGCACCGCGAACCGTGCCGCGGTCGCGCGCTATCTGGCCGGGCATCGCAACGCGCTGCTCCGACTGGCCCGGCTCGCGAGAGGATCGAACCTTGCGGCCAAACAGGCTGCAAACGCCGCGATCATGGCCGTAAGCAGGTCGATAAATTCTTGACCAACTCCAAATTAGGTCTTGACCGACTCCAGATAAGAGCGGCATATTGGGGACGTGTCGTCAAAGTCGACGGATTACTCGGCACAACTGCGTATGGCCGATCTTCGTGTGACCCGACCCAGGGTCGCCGTATTGGAAGCGGTCGATGGCCATCCGCACGCGGACACCGAGACCATTCTGACCGCGGTCCGTAGCGGACTTCCCGATGTCTCCCGACAGGCCGTGTACGACGTTCTCAACGCTCTGACCGCCGTCGGGCTCGTTCGCCGGATCCAGCCACTGGGCATGGTTGCCCGCTATGAGTCGCGTGTCGGCGACAACCACCATCACGTCGTGTGCAGATCGTGCGGCGTCATTGCCGATATCGATTGCGCTGTCGGTGAGGCGCCGTGTCTGACCCCGTCCGACGACGACAACGTGCTGGAGGGCTTCGTTCTCGACGAGGCCGAAGTCATCTACTGGGGCCTGTGCCCCAACTGTTCGACCGCAACGTCTCGATCACAACCGTGATCACAGCCCGTTTCACCCACCTCTGAAAGGAATGCAGTGTCATCCGATACAGCCCACAAGGGCAGCGAAAGCGAAAACCCGGTAATCGACGCGCCGACGCCGAAAGGCGAGGCTCCCCGGACCAACCAGGACTGGTGGCCCAACCAGGTCGACGTGTCGAGGCTGCATCCTCAAGTCGCACAAGCCAACCCGCTTGGTGAGGACTTCGACTACGCTGAGGAGTTCGCCAAGCTCGACGTCGACGCGCTCAAAGCGGATCTGGTGTCGGTGTTGACCACCTCCCAAGACTGGTGGCCCGCCGACTACGGCCACTACGGCGGTTTCTTCATCCGGATGAGCTGGCACGCCGCGGGCACCTACCGGATCCATGACGGCCGCGGCGGTGCCGGTCAGGGCATGCAGCGGTTCGCCCCGCTGAACAGCTGGCCGGATAACGCCAGCCTTGACAAGGCGCGTCGGCTGCTGTGGCCGGTCAAGAAAAAGTACGGCAACAAGCTCTCGTGGGCGGACCTGCTGGTCCTTGCGGGCAACGTAGCCCTGGAGTCGATGGGGTTCAAGACCTTTGGGTTCGCCTTCGGCCGCGAAGACGTCTGGGAGCCAGAGGAAATCCTCTTCGGAGAAGAGGGTGAATGGCTGGGCACCGACAAGCGCTACTCCGGCAAGCCCGGCACGCGCGACCTCGCGGACCCGTACGGCGCGACCACGATGGGACTGATCTACGTCAACCCTGAAGGGCCCGAAGGCAAACCAGACCCGGTGGCGGCCGCGGTGGACATCCGCGAGACGTTCGGCCGGATGGCGATGAACGACGAGGAGACCGCCGCGCTGATCGTCGGCGGGCACAGCTTCGGCAAGACCCACGGCGCCGGCGACGCCGATCTGGTCGGTCCTGAGCCCGAAGGCGCCCCGATCGAACAACAGGGGTTGGGCTGGAAGAGCTCTTATGGCAGCGGTAAGGGCGAGGACACCATCACCAGCGGCCTGGAAGTGGTCTGGACCGCGACACCGACCAAGTGGGGTAACGGCTACTTGGAGAACCTGTACGGCTACGAGTGGGAGCTGACCAAAAGCCCCGCCGGAGCATGGCAGTTCACCGCGAAGGACGGCGCGGGTGCCGGAACCATCCCCGATCCGTTCGGCGGGCCCGGCCGGGCCCCGACGATGCTCGTTACCGACATCTCGCTGCGGGAGGACCCGATCTATCGCGAGATCACCAAGCGCTGGCTGGATCATCCTGAGGAGCTGTCCGAGGCCTTCGCCAAAGCGTGGTACAAGCTGCTGCACCGCGACATGGGACCGCTGTCCCGTTATCTCGGACCGTGGATTCCTGAGCCGCAACTCTGGCAGGACCCGGTACCGGCGGTCGACTACGAGCTGGTCGACAATGAGGACGTCGTGGCCCTGAAGAAGAAGGTGCTCGACTCCGGGTTGTCCGTGCCGCAGTTGGTCAAGACGGCGTGGTCGGCGGCGGCCAGCTACCGCAACACCGACAAGCGCGGCGGCGCCAATGGCGCACGGCTTCGGCTTGAGCCGCAGAAGCACTGGGAGGTCAACGAGCCTTCTGAGTTGGAGAAGACCTTGGCCGCGCTGGAGATGATTCAGCACGCCTTCAACGACTCCGCTTCCGGTGGTAAGAAGATCTCGCTGGCCGACCTGATCGTATTGGCCGGCTCTGCGGGAGTGGAGAAGGCGGCCAAGGACGCCGGGTATGAGATCGAGGTGCATTTCGCGCCCGGTCGTACCGACGCCTCCCAGGAGAGCACCGATGTGGAGTCGTTCGCGGTGCTCGAACCGCGGGCCGACGGCTTCCGCAACTACGCGCGGCCGGGCGAGAAGGCGCCGTTGGAGCAACTGCTCGTCGAGCGGGCGTACATGCTCGGCGTGACCGCGCCGGAGCTGACCGTGCTCGTCGGTGGACTGCGTGCACTGGGCGCCAACCACGGTGGCAGCAAGCACGGTGTGTTCACCGACAAGACGGGCGTACTGACCAATGACTTCTTCGTCAACCTGCTCGACATGAGCACCGAGTGGAAGTCATCGGAGACCGCGGAGAACGTCTACGAGGGCCACGACCGGGCTTCGGGTGCGCTCAAGTGGACCGCGACCGCGAATGACCTTGTCTTTGGCTCGAACTCGGTGCTGCGAGCATTGGCCGAGGTGTACGCACAGGACGACTCCAAGGGGAAGTTCGTGGAGGACTTCGTCGCCGCGTGGGTCAAGGTGATGAACAACGATCGGTTCGACCTCAAGTAACGGCTGAGCGTTCGACACGACACTGCACCCCGCGGGTACTCGCTCGCGGGGTGCAGTGCGTCACCTGGCATGGCGTCGCATGTGTCGCGACGGGAGCTTGCCGAACAGCTTTCGGCGAGCCGGCGATCCGTAGGACGCCGCGATCGCGTCGCGGCCCCGCTAATGGCTGCCCAGAAAGGTGACGTAGTCCAAAAGCTAGTCTGGCGGATATGGCTATCGAGTCCACCATGATCGCGCTAGGCACTCCCGCACCGCACTTCTCGCTGCCCGAGCCGGCGACCGGCAAGACAGTCGCTCTCGACGATCTTGCGGGTCCCGCACTCGTCGTCACCTTCATCTGCAACCACTGCCCGTACGTCAAACACGTCGCCGCCGGGCTGGCCGCGCTCGGCCGTGACCTCGCCGACCAAGGCGTCGCGATGGTCGCCATCTCCAGCAATGACGTGGTCACCTACCCGCAGGACGGACCCGACCAGATGGCCGTCGCAGCCCGCGACTCTGGCTGGACGTTTCCGTACCTCTATGACGAGACCCAGGACGTCGCCCGCGCCTTCTCCGCGGCCTGCACGCCCGACACCTTCGTCTTCGACGGCGAGCGTCGACTCGTCTATCGTGGTCAACTCGACAACTCTCGCCCGGGCAACGATCTGCCGGTCACGGCTGCAGACGTCCGCTCGGCAGTCGATGCTGTGCTCGCCGGGCGGCCGGTCGACGCCGACCAACGACCGTCGATCGGCTGCGGCATCAAGTGGCGTTGATCCCGGCTGACCTGACTAGGCAAGCGGGTCGATGAGGTCGCGGAATCTCGCGGCAGGGTAGACGCACGCACCCAAACTGCGCACCCGGTCGGCCAGCGTGGCGTCCGACGTCACGACGTTGATCTCCGAAGGACAATCGTCGTCGCGCACCATCCGGACGATCTCGTCATCCGCTGAATTCGCTGTCGCTCTGGGCGCGTGGTGTATCCGGATCGCGGCGGAGTGAATCGGCGGCGACGTCGGACCTTCGAAAACCACGGTGACCTGATGGCCATCCGGCGAGGCCCATCGCTCAAGCTGTTCGACAAGCCGGACTCTTGCTCCGTGACGGTCTTTCCACCAGCCATCCGGTCGCGTCCCGATGACGTTCATGGCGTCGACGATCCAGCGCACAAAGCCCACGGTACTGATCTATTGCGGTGGCAGTATGAATGCGTGGATTTGCAGGCGCGTAACAACGTGAGGATTGCCGGAGCCGAAAACGGTCCGACGATCATGCTCGCTCATGGCTTCGGGTGTGATCAGAATCTGTGGCGACTGGTTGAAGCACGGCTTGCAGCGAGCTTCCGGTTGGTCCTGTTTGATCACGTTGGCTGCGGTGCCTCGGACCCCGCGGCATGGGACCCCGAGCGGTACGAGGCGCTGCAGGGATATGCCGACGATATCCTCGGCATCGTTCGTGAGTTGGATCTGCGCGACGTGACATACGTGGGCCACTCGGTAGCTGCCATGATGGGAGTGCTTGCGGTCGCGACTGATCCGAGCCGCTTCGCCAGGTTGGTCCTACTTACTCCCTCACCGTGCTACATCGACGGTGGCGACTACCGCGGTGGCTTTTCGCGCGCCGATATCGATGAATTGTTGGACTCACTCGAGAGCAACTACCTTGGGTGGTCGCGAGCGATGGCGCCCGTGATTATGGGAGCGCCGGATCAACCTGAGCTCTCCGACGAGCTCACTGATAGCTTCTGTCGCACCGACCCGGCATGCGCCCGGGTATTCGCCCGCACCACTTTCCTGTCCGACAATCGCGGTGATCTTGCTCGAGTATCGATTCCCACTCTGGTGATCGAGTGCGCATACGATACTTTGGCACCGCGCGAGGTTGGTGCTTATGTCCAGCAACGAATCGACGGCAGTGAGCTGGTCACGCTCGACGCCATTGGCCATTGCCCCCAGCTCAGCGCTCCGGACATCACTGCGCAGGCGATCGCTGGGTTCGCCGGGGCGACGTGACACCGGAGCCGGAGTACCCCTCACCTGCCGAGGCTTTCAGCACTGAGGACCTGTACGAGAACGCGCCGTGCGGCTACATAGTGGCTAGGCCTGACCGGAGCATCGTCAGCGTAAACGCCACCCTCTTAGCGTGGCTCGAGCACGACCGAAAAACGTTGATCGACAAGCCTTTCACCGACTTGTTGGCCGTAGGTAGCCGCATACACTACGAAACTCATTTTGCGCCACTGCTGCAACTGCGCGGTGAGCTGATGGGCATAACCGTGGATTTGATCACCGCAGAGGGCACACGGCTTCCCGCGTTCCTCACCGCTAACATCAAATCTGATGTCAACGGCCGACCGCTTCTGCTGCGCATCGCGATTCACGACGCAGGCGATCGGCGGTCGTACGAGCGCGAACTCCTCGATGAGCGACGACGGGTCGAACAGGAACGTGCGCGGGTTCAGGTGTTCGCACGGACTCTGCAACGGTCTTTGCTGCCGCCCACGCTTTCACCCCCCGAAGGCTTGGATGCATCTGCGCACTACCACCCTGCCTCCGCGGATGATGTCGGTGGAGATTTCTACGACTTGTTCCCGCTCACGCATGACAAGTGGGCCTTCTTCATTGGTGATGTGAGCGGCAAAGGCGCCGGCGCCGCCGCGGTGACTTCACTGACCCGCTACACCTTGAGGGCGGCGGCGGCCTTCGACGCCAACCCTGTCGCGGTGTTGGAGAACCTGCATGCTGTGCTGAGTCAGGAGTTTCGAGATACCGTAAACCAATTTGCCACAGTCATTTTCGGAATCCTCACGCCACACGACGGCGAGTTCGGCATCGAGCTCGCCAGCGCGGGTCATCTTCCTCCGTTAGTGCTCGGTGCCGACGGCGGGGCACGTTACATGGACACAATCGGTGGCCAGCCCGTCGGCATCCCCATGGAGCCGAAATTCGCTGCTGCCCGGATTCGGCTTACACCGGGCGACACGCTGGTTCTCTACACGGATGGGCTGACCGAGGCGCGAATAGGCGCCGGCGCGGAGCGCTACGACTATTCCGGAGCATTGCTGGAATTCGCTGCAGCACAAGCGCCGACTACCGCGTCGGGGATTGTCGCAGCGATTCGGTCGCTACTGGACGGCTTGGGGTCTGGTGTGGACGATGACGTCGCAGTGTTGGCGCTGGGCGTACCTGTAAAGATGTAGCCAGTCCCGCCGTGGTCCCCCGAGTGAGGTTTCACCGATGAAATTTGTACTGGCCGCGTATGGGAGTCGGGGCGATGTCGAGCCGTGTGCCGTCGTCGGTCGGGAGTTGCGGGGCCGAGGTCACGACGTGCGCATAGCCGTTCCGCCTAACATGGTCGCGTTCGCCGAGTCGGTCGGTCTCGATGCAATGGCCTATGGGCCAGACTCCCAGGCGCAGCTGAACACGGCGGCCGACTTTTTCGTCGCCAACATGAAGAATCCCTACGCTGCGCTGCCCGAGGTGGCGGAACGTGTCACCAAGGTCTGGGTGGACAAGGGCACGGCGCTCGCATCGCTCGCTGAAGACGCCGACCTGCTTGTGACGGGCATGAACGAGCAGCGGCTCGCCGCGAACATCGCTGAACATGAAGGTGTTCCGTTGGTTGCGCTGCACTTCTTTCCGTCGCAGTTTCAGCCGTCCGGGCAGCTCAACTCCTGGCTTGTCAAGATATCCGAGGAGCCCCTGCGTCGGGCGCTGGGCCTGCCGGAGGCGCCCGAGCCCGCGTCGGCACTGATGGAGATCCAGGCCTACGACGAACGGTGCTTGCCGGGGCAGCCCGACGAATGGGCGGAACCGGGCACGCCGTTCGTCGGCGCGCTCACCCTGGAATCGCCGACCGATGCCGACGACGCCGTGCTGTCGTGGATTGGCGAGGGAACTGCGCCGGTTTATTTCGGCATGGGGAGCACGCCGATTTCTCCTCCGGCCGAGATCGTCGAGATGATCGTGGCGGCGTGCGCGCAACTGAACCAGCGGTTGCTGATCTGTGCCGGGCCCAACGACTTGTCCGAATTCGATCGTTTCGACCATGTCAAGCTTGCCGGCGCCGTGAGTCACGCGGCGATCCTTCCCGGTTGTCAGGCGGCCGTACATCATGGCGGCGCGGGCACCACCGCAGCGGCCATGCGCGCCGGTGTGCCGTCGCTGATTTTGTGGCTCTGGCTCGATCAGCCCGTGTGGGCGGGCGGTGTTCAACAGCTCAAGATTGGTACCGCGCAACGTTTCGCGGATGTCAATCAAGAATCGCTGACTGCCGGGTTGAAGTCGATTCTCACACCGGAATACCTGACTCGAGCTCGCAAGATTGCCACGCAAATGATATCGCCGCACGAAAGCGCTTCCAGTGCTGCTGATTTCGTGGAAGCCGCGGCCAGCAGGGACTAGATCACCGGCCGAGGTCCCATTGACCGAAGTCGGGGGCGAGTACCTCGTCGACGTCGATGTTGATGCCACCAAGAAGCGGACCGGGATTCGACGGGGTGTTGACCACCTCTTGGTACAACACCGCGGTGGATTCGCGTTGTCCATGAGACCAGGACTTGGTCTGCCAGGCCCACTTGTGCCCTGCTGTGGTGGAGCGGCCGATGACGCCGTCGTTGGTCGCCCACTGGCAAGCCTGAAAATGTCCGTAGATACCCGTTCGCGCAGTACCCAATACCGAATTGATACCGCGAAACCAGTTGACGGCCAGACCGTTCCAGGTGTCGACGTTGATATCGTCGTCGACGCTGAAGAAGATCGGGGCGGAGTCGCTGCCTCCGGCAGCGGAGTGCAGTCGCAGTGCGGTGTGTGCGTCCGCTACCCCACCGTCGAACCCGCGGGTGAAATCCGACGGTGCGGTTCCGGCCGGTTTGCCGTATTGGTAGTTGCTGACGATATGCAATCCCGCAGCGCGTAGCGCGTCTGCGTAGTCGCGGGTGATGGGCTTCGCCGCGAAGTTCGCGCCCGGTCGCGACTCGGACACGTAGTTCACCACTCCGGCGTAGCCTGCCGATTTGATTTCGTCTGGCGCGATTCGGCGCTCGGCGAAGTCGATCAGCCTGACGTTGTCTGCAGATGCTGTGCGGCCCTGGAGCATTGAGCCCAACGGTCCCAGGGTCAGCGCCGCTGCCGCTGCCGCGCCACGTTTAACGAGTTCGCGTCGTGAAACTCTCCGCTGTCCGAATGAATTGACCATGGTCCAGCCTCAACGGGTAAGGAGGGCCGTGGCACTCCAGGGTCTTCTGCCCGGGTGGCGCGGATTCGGCTGCGGGACCCACATTGCCGGCCACATGAAGATCGGCAACCTGCGTAATCGCTTGGCAGCCGCCATCAGATACTCGGATTCGACGACTCGCCAGCCGAGGTCCTCGAAATAGGCCAACCCGTTTTCGGGCGCGAAGATGAACGGGGCATTTTCCAGCATGCCGGCCATCCGCTTGTTCATCAGCCGCTTCAGGCCGGGGCCGGCGAAGTCAAACATCCACCAACCCACCTCGGGCCGGTTGAGCGCGTCCGAAAGTGCTGTGACATCACGGTCTTCAAGGTACATCAGCAGGCCCTCGGTCAAGACCAGCGCTTTGGTGGCGCCGTCAAGAGCGTGGTCGAAGAACGCGCTACGGGCCGCCGGGTCGGCGAGGTCGACCGCCGACCGGGTCAATCGGCACCGCGGTGTCTGGTCTGCCAGGAGTTGCGTCTTCTCCGCGAGTAAGTCCGGAAGGTCCGCCTCGATCCATTGAAAGTCAGACGAAAGGTTCAGTCGGTACGGCCGGGTGTCCAAGCCGGCGGCCAGGTTCAGCACCCGGTCGCAGCCGTTGGCGATCGCTTCGGCGATCGCGTCGTCGATGATTTTGGTACGCGCGACGAGCCACCAGCCGCTGCGGCTCGTCATCGGCGTCTTGGCGACGATCGCGCGGCCTTGCTCGCCCGCAAGACGATCAGCCAGTGGGTCTCTGAATAGCGCGTCGGCCCGCGCCGATTCGCTTGCCCGAAACAGCGCCGTCCACCGGGCCGTGTCCGAAACGTGGGTGATCACATGCCCGGCGTCTGACATACGTTGCTGTATAGCACTCGGGCGCTGGTGGAACACCGATGGGTCGTGTAGAAGGGTCTGATGGAGGATCCGACCGTCTGGTCGTTCAGTCCGTCCACGTTGGGCGAGGCGGTGGTCAGGCGGTTGTATCGCCGGGCGGTGGTGACGACGCAGATCACGGTGCCCGCCGTTCCCAGCATGATCGACGAGTACCTCAAGATGTGCGACAACGTCTTCGCCGTCGCCGGCGTCCAGTACACCGCCGAGGAAGCTGCCCAACTGAAAACGGTGCTGGAGGCGGAGTTGGCCAAGGCCTACACGGCGTCCTCCCGTTCGAACATCGTGATCTCGTTTCATGCGCCGTTCGGCATCTCGATGAATTACCGAGTCACAAGCGAATCCGTGACACTCGGCGGCGCCTATGACGGCTGGCTCAGCACCCGCGAGGGACCGCTATTCGGTACTGAGCCGGACGCCCGGGTGTGGGTGCTGTCCGGCGAAGTGGCGGACCCGCAAGCTCATCCCGTTCTCGACGTCGGTGCGGGAACCGGCCGCAATGCGCTGGCTCTGGCGCGGCGTGGCCACCCGGTGGATGCGGTGGAGATGAGTCCGAAGTTCGCCGACATCATTCGTGCGGAGGCCGATCGCGAATCGCTTCAGGTCCGTGTCATGGATGGCGATGTTTTCGCGACGATGGACGGTGTTCGCCGCGACTATCGGCTGATCATTCTTGCCGAGGTGGTCCCCGACTTCCGCAGCACCGGCGAGTTACGCGGCATATTCGAACTCGCCTCCGATTGTCTGGCTCCCGGTGGCCGGCTGGTCTTCAACGCCTTCCTCGCGCGTCAGGGCTACACCCCCGACGAGGTGGCGCGTGAACTCGGCCAACAGTGCAACACGATGATTTTCACCCGTGACGAACTGAGCGCCGCATCGTCTCAGCTACCCGTTGAACTCGTCGCCGATGACTCGGCTTACGAGTACGAGAAGACGCATCTGCCCGACGGCGCCTGGCCACCCACCGAGTGGTTCGAGGGGTGGGCCAGCGGCCTCGACCTGTTCGACGTCGAGCGTGAACAATCCCCAATCGAGTTGCGCTGGCTCGTATATCAGAAAACGTGAGGGACAGTCATGGCGGATGAACTCCACTTCGTCGATGCGAACGGGTTGAAGTTCGCCTATCTCGAAGAAGGAACCGGGCCACTGGTGCTGATGCTGCACGGCTTCCCCGACACCGCGCATACCTGGGACGACCTTCGCTCCCGCATCGCGGCGAAGGGATACCGTGCGGTAAGCCCCTTCATGCGCGGGTACCAGCCCACCGCGATCCCGGATCGCGATGCCGATCAAGAAACGCTGGCACGCGACGTCCTTGCGCTGGTTGACGCGCTCGGCGCTAGCGAGGCCGTTGTCATCGGACACGACTGGGGAGCCTCGGCCGCGTACGGCGCGGCGGCGCTAGGTCCCGAGTGGGTGAAGAAACTCTTCGTCCTCGCCATTCCACATCCGGCCACGCTCAAGCCGACGCTGAAAAAGCTCTGGGCGGTAAGGCATTTCGCGGTATACAAGTTACCGCGAGCGCCAGAACGCTTCGCGCGCAACGACTTCGCGGCGCTTCCCGAGATCTGCCGCCGATGGTCGCCGAGTTGGCAACCCGACCCGAGCGAATTCGGCCCGGTGCGGGCTAGCTTTTCGAACCGCGCGAGTTTGAACGCGGCATTTGGCTATTATCGAAAGCTTTCGCCGATACCCAGCGCGTCGCTGAAGGCACGAATTACCGTGCCTACGGTCGTGTTTGCCGGGCTCGATGACCCTGTCGCGGAGCCAGCCGACTACCGGGGGGCCGCCCGGATGTTCGCCGGCGACTACCTCGTGGAAGAAGTCGACGGCGGGCATTTCATGCACCGGGAACACCCCGACGCATTCGCGGAGCGACTGCTCGCTCACCTGTGATCCGGCCGAACTGCGATTTGGCCGGCTGCTGTGCGCGGCTGATATCGTGCAGGGCCTATGCCAGAAATGGATCGTCGCACCTTGATGTTGATGACGGGCTTCGGCGTGCTGGCTGCCGCGGCTCCTCTCCCGCAGGCCCGCGCTTACCCACGCCCACCAGCAGCGCCGCAGGGCGGATACATTTTCCAAGACGAGTTCGATGGCCCAGCCGGCTCAGCGCCTGATGAGGCGAAATGGGCAGTAGCCAAAGCGCGCGAGGTTATCAAAGACCCAACGCACTGGGAGTTGCCCGAGAACATCGGCCAATATCGCGACGATCGCCGCAACGTCTTTGTCGATGGCAAGTCGAACCTGGTTCTCAAGGCTGCGAAAGATGGCCCTACCTTCTACAGCGGCAAGATCCAGAGCCTCTGGCGAGGCGGTGTCGGCCACACCTGGGAAGCGCGGATCAAGCTCGATTGCCTCACTGCCGGCAGCTGGCCCGCTTACTGGCTGGGAAATGAGGAGCAGGGCGAGATCGACGTCGTCGAGTGGTACGGCAACGGCAGCTGGCCGGCTGCCACCACCGTGCACGCGAAAGCCAACGGCGGTGAATGGAAGACCCACAACGTCGCGGTGGACAGCGGCTGGCACACCTGGCGATGCCAA
>DASXJI010000471.1:0-5379 GCA_036497495.1 Mycobacterium sp. | reverse complement strand
TGCGAGTTGGGAATCCGCGCCTACGCCGTGCATCCCGGAACCGTGGCCACGTCGCTGGCACGGTACATGTCCAAGTCCGACTTCTCGCAGTTGCGCAAATATGCCGTCGCGAGCGGAGCCGCACGTGGCGAACGCACCGATGGCTACCTCGACTTCACCACACCGGAGTACGGCTCGGCCACCCAGGTGTGGGCCGCGGTAAGCCCTGAGTTGGCCGATCGGGGTGGGGAGTACCTGGAAAGCTGCGGTGTCAGCGACGCGGTCGCACCCTACGCGGGCGACGCCGAGCACGCCGCGGAGCTATGGACGCTCTCCGAGAAGTTGTGTGCGACAACGTGACCAGAACCGAACGGCGCAAGCAGGAGGTTCGCGAGAAGATCCTCGCGGCCGCGTTCGACCTCTTCCTCTCCCAGGGTGTCGCGGCGACCAAGATCGAGGAGATCTGCGAGCGCGCCGACGTGGCCAACCGAACGTTCTTCAACCATTTCGCCACTCGTCAAGACATGATGCGCGCATTGGCGGAGCGACGACTGGTCAACCTGCATGATGTTTTCTTCGATCGCGGTGACGAGGCGATCCCGGTGCGGCTCATCGGCGTGTTCGACGACATTGCCATCGCGCTGGTCAAATCCGGTGATACCTACCGGGAGATGATCGGGGAAATGCTGGCCGCCAGTGGCTATGGCATCCAGCGTGGGTTCAACCTGCACGACACCTTCGTCGAGCTCGTCAAAGAGGGCGTGGCGCGCGGTGAGGTCAGCGAGCGGCACGACGCGGAGACGTTGGCCGACATCATCGTTGGTGCGCTATCCGGCGGCATCGTCAACTGGACCGTCGACGGGACCTACTCGCTGGAAACAAATCTGCACAACCTGGGTGTAGCTCTGGCCGAACTACTCACGTCCTGAGCCGGGCGCCCTCTGGATCGTTGTCGTCGAACCGAATTCGTAATAGCGACTGGCTTTGCGCGGCGGTGACAAAGAGTTCGTCGGACTGCTGTCCGCCGATGCAGATGTTGGTGGCCAGCGATCCGGCCGGTAGCCCGATCTCGCCGGCCCGCTGGCCAGAATCTCCGTCGACGATGCCGATCTTGTCGCCGGCGGTCAGCGCCACCCAGTAGTCACCGCGGGCGCTGACCGCCATCCCGTCCGGCCAGCCGTCGGTGAAAGTGTGCACAAGTTCGGGCGAACCGTATGAGCCAACGTCATAGTACAGCAGCCGTGACGACAATGTTGCTGTCACAAGCAATCTGGAGCCGTTGCGGGAGAACCCCAGCCCGTTGATGAATACCGGTCCGTCGTCGACGATCTGTCGGGTTTCACCGGAGTCGACATCGGTCGCGTACACATGGCCCGGCAGTCCGGCGTCGGGGGTACCGATATCGAACTCGCTGCGGGTGTCGGTGATCCATAGTCGCCCGTCCGGACCGAACATCAGATCGTTCGGTGCGCCCAATCCTTCGACGAGGTATTCGACCTCGGTGCCGGCGATCACCTGCACGCCCGCCTCGGCCGGACCACTTGCGCCCCAGGCCCCGCCGTTCTGCGCGACGTACAACGTGCCGTCGGCACTGCATGCCAAGCCGTTGGGCCCGCCGCCGGTGTCGACGCGCTCCTGAGGGCCGCCGGACGGGTCGACGACATAGACGCAGCCGTGGCTGATGGACGTCAGTGCCACCCGACCGTCGGGTAGCCACACCGGGCCTTCGGTGAACCCGAGTCCGTCGGCAACTACGTCGATGTGCACGCTCATAGCTCCGGTTCGGGCAGCGGGGTCCAGTCGGTCGAAAGCCGCGCGCTGAATCGCGGCGTCCGCCGCTCCAGGAATGCGGTGACACCTTCGCGAGCATCGTCGGTTCCCATCACCCGATGGTGCAGCTGGGTTTCCAGCGACGCGACCTGCCGCGGCGTGTAGCCGTTGATCGCGCTGTCCCACAGCAGCCGCTTGCAGAGCGCCGCCGACATCGGCGCGACGTTGGTCGCGACGTCGCGGGCAATGTCCATCGCCTGATCAAGAACCTGTGCAGCGGGTAGCGCGCGGTTGGCGATACCCCATGAGACGGCCTCGCCGCCGGTGAAGGTTCGTCCGGTGAGCAACACCTCGGCGGCCACGCCGAGGTTGGTCAGCTGCGCCAAGGTCCAATGCGACATGCAGTCGGGGATAACGCCCCGACGGACCTGCACCACACCGTATTTGGCGTCGTCGGCGACGATCCTCATATCGGCCTGCAGCGCGATGGTCAATCCGATCCCGATCGCGGGACCGTTGACGGCGGCGATTACCGGTTTGCGCAATTCAAAGGGGGCCGGGTCGATCGGCGACGCCGAAAACGCGCTGTCGTCGGGCGGGGAGTCGAACGGCGAGCTGGTGCCCGAGAAATCCGCCCCGGCGCAGAATGCCCGTCCGGCACCGGTGACCACGATGGCACGGACATTGTCGTCGTTGTCGCAGTCCCGATATGCCGCGCTCAGCAGGGCGCCCATCTCGGCGGTGTAGGCGTTGAGATGTTCGGGCCTGTTCAGCGTGAGCACCGCCACGCCCGCATTGACATTCACTGCTACATCGCTGCTCATCGCACTGGAAGTACACCACGCCCACCTTCGGGCGAGCGAGTTGTTGGCAATTTCACTAGCCTGGTCTGGTCGGACAGCGTGGTCATCGACTCAGCACTGCCGGGGAAGCGAGACGGGCGATGGTCATGACACGGACTGATGACGACAGCTGGGACATCACCGAGAGCGTGGGCGCGACAGCACTGGGTATGGCGATGGCGCGGGCCGCCGAATCGGTGACCGACTGCCCTCTGTTCACCGACCGTTACGCGCAGATTTTCGTCGACGCCGCGATCAAGCGCGGCTGGGATTCGTCAGCGATAGCCGGGCATTTGCCGATCATCAAGGACTACGCCGCAGTTCGCACCAAATGGTTCGACGAGTACTTCATCGCCGCCGGCGCCAACGGCATCGACCAGGCGGTGATTCTGGCCGCCGGGCTGGACGCCCGCGCCTGGCGGCTGCCCTGGGTCAAGGACAGCGTCATCTACGAGATCGACCAGCCCCAAGTATTGGCGTTCAAGGCTGACACGCTCACCGCACATGGCGCGCGACCCAATGCAAGCTGTCAGGCGGTGCCCGTCGACCTGCGATCCGATTGGCCGAACGCGTTGTGCGAGGTGGGCTTTGATCCGTCCACCCCGACAGCGTGGTCGGCCGAGGGGCTGCTGCCCTACTTGTCGGCGGCCGACCAAGATCTGTTGTTCGAGCGGATCGTGAAACTCAGCGCCGACGGCAGTCGGATCGCTCTCGAGACCCTGAGCCCGAGCGCCTTTGACCCGGACTATCTCGAGCGGGGTCGGCAGTACCTAAGCGACGGCCAGCACAACAGCACACCTGACATCCACGATCTGTTGTTTATGGAGGAGCGCACCGACCTTCGACCATGGCTCACCGAACGTGGTTGGGCTGTCACCGCCATCGAGACATTGAACTTGATGCAACGCTACGATCGGCCGCCGGATCACGCCATGAAGGACCTGGCGCCGCGCAACGTCTTTATCGAGGGGCGGTTGCATACGCCGCGCCGCTATTATTCGGAGAGCTGAAATTCGATCACCGCAGCGACCGAATCCACTGCCTCGTTCAGCGCCGTCAACCGGTCGGCGGCCGTCGGCGCCGCCAGCACGGCGTAGCGGTCAGCCGGTCCGATCGGTATGCGAGATGCCAACGCGTACAACCGTTCTCCAGGCTCATCGATGTCGGTGGGCACGCCGAGCACTTCTTCTCGATCCGGCACCGCAAGATCGCGAGCATTGGCGATGCGCTCGAACAGCGCCATCATCCGGTCTTCGAGTTCCTCCAATTGGCCAGCGCTTACCGGCTTTCCGGGTTCGTCGGGCCACTCCTCGACGACTGCCCGCGGGTACGGGTTGTCGGGCAGCCACTCGCACACCTTGATCCGTTCGGACGTCCGGCAGCGCAGCATAAACCTGCCGGAGTCGGCGACCTCGACGCATCTGGTGATCCTGGCCACCGTCCCGACATCGCAGCGGACGTCGCCACCACCGACCTCGCGACCCTGCGAGATCAGCACCACGCCAAACCTAGGGTTGTTGTCGCGCATACAGTCCCGCACCAACTCCGCATAACGAGGCTCGAAGATCTGTAGCGGCAAATCCTCGCCGGGCAGAAATGCCGATTGCAGCGGAAACATTGCCAGACGGCCGAATTCGGCTGTGAGCTCCATCAGATCTCCAATTCGCCGACCAGCGCGTCGACCACCGCGCGCAGATCTCCGTCGTGCTCTTCGGCGACCCGTCGCTGCCGTTGATAGGACGCTCCCCGCTCGGGAATGTCGGCGACCGCGGCCAGCTCGTCAGAGCAATCCAGGGATTTGGCAACGGGTTCCAGTCGGGTCAGCACATCGTCGAGGTCTTCGGTGACCAACCGTTCGTTGCTGTCGGCGTCCAGGATGACGATCGCATCCAACCCGTAGCGGGCGGCGCGCCATTTGTTTTCCTGGTTGTGCCAGGGCGGAATGCTCGGCAAGTCTTCGCCGGCATCGAGTCGACGCTCGAGATCGACCACCAGGCAATGGGTCAACGCCACCAGCGCGCCGAGCTCGTGGACATTGGACACGCCGTCGCAGATCCGCACCTCGAGGGTCCCGTTGTGCGGTGACGGCCGCACGTCCCAACGCACCTCGTTGAGGTCCTCGATGATGCCCGTCTTTTTCTGATCGTGGACGAAACCCTCGAATTGACTCCACTTTTGGAACTGAAACGGCAGCCCGGCCGTCGGTAGCTGTTGAAACATCATCGCCCTGTTACTGGCGTACCCGGTGTCCTCCCCCACCCACCACGGCGACGACCCGGAGAGCGCCAGCAGATGCGGGTACCAGTTGAGCAACGACGACATGATCGGCATCACCTTGTCCGGGGACGAAACCCCCACATGCACATGCACTCCCCAGATGAGCATCTGCCGACCCCACCACTGAGTTCGCTTGATCAGCTCGGCGTATCTCGGTGCATCCGTCAGTTTCTGCGACGACCAACTCGCGAACGGGTGGGTGCCCGCGCCGAACAACTCCATGCCCCGCTGCCGAACGATCGGCAGGACGGCGCTCAGCGTGGACTGCAGATCTTCCATCGCCTGCGCCGTGCAGTCGCAGATGCCGGTGACGACTTCAACCGTGTTGCGCAGCAATTCCTTATGCACACGGCGGTTTTCGCCGATCTCGGCGAATACTGCGGTGGCTTCGTTGCTCAGGTCGCGAGTCTGCGCGTCGACAAGCGCGAACTCCCATTCGACTCCCAGTGTCGGGCGGGGCGAGGACGCGAAGTTCACCCTGATAGCGGTACCCCTGTCCGACGAGGAACTA
>DASXJI010000470.1:0-4232 GCA_036497495.1 Mycobacterium sp. | reverse complement strand
CGACGCCAAGGTGACCGCCAACGACATCGACGAGGTCATCCTGGTCGGCGGGTCGACCCGCATCCCCGCCGTCCAGGGCCTGGTCCGCCGGCTCACCGGCGGCAAGGACCCCAACATGACCGTCAACCCGGATGAGGTGGTCGCGCTGGGCGCCGCCATCCAGGCGGGCGTGCTCAAGGGCGAGGTCTCCGACGTCTTGCTGCTCGATGTCACCCCACTCTCGCTGGGTGTGGAGACCGCCGGCGGCGTGATGACCAAGATCATCGAGCGCAACACCACGATCCCGGCCCGGCGCAGCGAGGTGTTCACCACCGCCGTAGACAACCAGCCGGCCGTGGATATCGTTGTGCTGCAAGGCGAACGCGAGATGGCCAAGGATAATCGCGTACTCGGCAGGTTCAAGCTGGAGAACATCCGACCGGCCCCGCGCGGTGAGCCACAGATCGAGGTCACCTTCGACATCGATGCCAACGGCATCTTGAACGTCACGGCACGGGATAAAGACACCGGCGCCGAGCAGAGCATCACCATCAGCGAACAGTCGAACCTCGATCAGAGCGAGGTCGAGCGGATGCTCGCCGAGGCCGAGGCGCACCGCCGCGAGGACGAACAGCTGCGCAAGCAGGTCGAGGCACGCAACGAACTCGATTCGGCTGCCTACCAGGTAGAGCGAAGGCTGAACGAGCTGGGCGACTCGGCCGCGCCGCACGACCGGGCGCGTGCCGAGATGCTGGTCGGCGACGCCCGGCAGGCGATCAAGGAGGAGGCGCCACTAGAGCGGGTGCAATCGCTAACGTCGGAGTTGCAGCAGGTGCTCTACGGGCTGCAACCGGCGGCGACTACGGGAAACGGCGACGCCGGCGGTAACGGCCAGGGTTCGCACGCAGCTGCTGACGACGACGTGGTCGACGCCGAATTCGATCGGAGCTGAACTACCATGGGCACCCCCGCAGAGCAGTCGACAACTCAGCAGAGCCGCGATGACCCAGTCGAGACGCCGGCTGATGCATCGTCTGAAAGTGTTGTACCGCAGAGTAACTCAGATGTCGAGCTGGCGCGGCTTGAGGATGGTTGGCGCCGCGCACTCGCCGACCTGGACAACCTGCGCAAGCGGTATGCCCGTGAACTCGACCGTGAGCGCAAACTCGAACGGTCCAAGGTAGCGAGCGCCATGCTTCCCGTCGTCGACAATCTGGAAAGGGCATTGCACCATGCGGGAGACGATGCCGACTCGGTCCTCGCCGGCGTGCGAGCCATCCTCGACCAGGCCGTGCAGGTGCTGGAGAACCTCGGCTACCCACGGGACACCGAGACAGGGGTGCCGTTCGATCCGGGCCGACACGAAGTGGTTAACGTGACCGAAAACGGCGGCAGCGCACCGGGAACGGTGCTTGGGGTACTGCGCCCGGGTTACGGAGAGGGATCCCAACAGCTAAGGCCGGCGGCCGTGGTCGTCAGCGGCCGCGAGGGGTGAAAGCGCCGTGGCGCGTGACTATTACGAGGTTCTCGGGGTGTCGCGCGATGCGACGCAGGAGCAGCTCCAGGAAGCGTTCCGGACGTTGGCGCGCAAATACCATCCCGACGTCAACTCCGCTCCGGGCGCCGAAGATCGGTTCAAGGAGCTGAACGAGGCTTATCACGTACTCGCCGACCCGGACACCCGGAAACGCTACGACCGATTCGGTGAAGACTTCCGCCGGGTGCCCGAGGATTATGACGAGCGGGTCGGCGCGGGGGTCGGCGACTTCCGTGCCGGCGCGCCGTCTGGCACCAGGGTGCGCTTCGGTCAGGGCTTCGGCGGCCGCGGCGCCGTCAATATCGATGATCTCTTCGGTGATTTCTTCGGTGGCAGCGGCGGATTCGGACCGGTTGCCGGTGCCGACCAGCGGGCCGAACTCGAGCTGACTGTCGAAGAAGCCTATCGGGGCGGTCGGCGTTCGATCATGCTGGACGGCCGCAGTTATCAGGTGAACATCCCTCCGGGGGTGATCGACGGACAGCGCATCAGGCTCGCCGGCGAGGGCGGGAGGGGCAGCGGCGACGCACCGGCCGGGGACCTGTACCTGGTTGTGCGGGTCAAACCGGACCGTCGGTTTCGGCTGGACGGACGTGATATCGCGACCGATCTGCCGGTGTCGCCGTGGGAGGCGGTGCTGGGAGCCACGGTTGCCGTCCGCACCCCGGGCGGCGAGGCGAAAGTCAAGGTGCCGTCGGGTTCGTCGACGGGCCGACGGTTGCGGCTTCGCGGCGAAGGGATGCCCAATCCGCGCGGCAAACCCGGCGATCTTTACGCCGAGGTCAAGATCGTCGTGCCGCCCAAACCCACGAAGCAGGAACGCGAATTGTTCGAGCAGTTGGCCACGGTGTCCACGTTCGACCCGAGGAGAGGACGATGACTGCAACGGCGCCGTCAGCGCGCTACGTGCTGGCGCGGCCACCCCGAATGGATCTGGACACGTTTGCCCGCCGCTCCGGCTTGCACCCCGACACGGTGCACAGATTCGTCGCGCTGGGGCTGCTGCCTTGTCAAAGAAACCCCCGCGGCCAGCTTCGCTTCGACGCGTCGGCACTGCGCGTCGTCGCCCGCGTTCAGCGGCTTCGAATAGGCCTCGGACTCAACTACGCGGCGATCGGGCTGGTGCTTGACCTGTTAGACCGAATCGAGGAATTGGAATCTGGAGCCCGCCAAAGGAGGACATCGCTGTGGACATCAACAGGCTGACCCAAAAGTCGCAGGAAGCTTTGCAGGAGGCACAGGCTCTTGCCACCCGGATGGGCCACGTCGAGGTCGACGGTGAGCACCTGCTGTTGGCACTGGTCGACCAACCGCAGGGCTTGGTGCCCCGGCTACTGGACCAGACAGGCGCCGACACCGAGGCGCTGCGCGCCGACCTGGAAGGTGAGCTCAACCGCCGGCCCAAGGTCAGCGGCCCGGGCGCCGTACCGGGCCAGGTCTCGATCACCGCGAGACTGGCCAAGGTATTGGAGGCGGCCGAGCGAGAGGCCAAGCGGCTCAAGGACGAATACGTCTCGGTAGAGCACCTGGTGATCGCGCTCGCCGAAGAGGGCAGTTCCACGGCCAGCGGACGGATTCTGGCGTCCCACGGCGTGACCCGCGACGCGTTCCTTGGCGCGCTGACCAAGGTGCGCGGCAACCAGCGGGTCACCTCGGCGACGCCGGAAGGGTCCTACGAAGCGCTGGAGAAATACGGCCGCGACCTCGTCGCGGACGCCCAGTCGGGCAAGCTCGACCCGGTGATCGGGCGCGATGCCGAGATACGCAGGGTTATTCAGATACTGAGCCGCAAGACGAAGAACAATCCCGTGTTGATCGGCGACCCCGGTGTCGGCAAGACCGCGATCGTCGAAGGACTGGCTCAGCGGATTGTGCGTGGTGACGTGCCGGAAGGGTTGCGGGACAAGACGATCTTCGGGCTCGACATGGGCTCGCTGGTGGCCGGCGCCAAGTACCGCGGCGAATTCGAGGAGCGGCTCAAAGCCGTGCTGGCGGAGGTGAAGGCTGGCGAGGGCCGCATCTTGCTGTTTGTCGACGAGCTGCACACCGTTGTCGGTGCGGGCGCCGCGGAAGGGTCCCTGGACGCCGGCAACATGCTCAAGCCGATGCTGGCCCGCGGTGAGCTGCACATGATCGGCGCCACTACTCTCGACGAGTACCGCAAGCACATCGAGAACGACGCCGCTCTGGAGCGAAGGTTCCAGACGGTGCGGGTGGATGAACCCGATGTGGAGGACACCATCTCAATTCTGCGGGGCCTGCGCGAACGTCTGGAGGTATTCCACGGTGTGCGGATCCAAGACGGTGCGCTGGTAGCGGCGGCGACGCTCTCGCATCGCTACATCACCGACCGGTTCCTTCCGGACAAGGCAATCGATCTGGTCGACGAGGCGTGTGCGCGCCTGCGGACCGAGATCGACTCCATGCCTGCGGAATTGGACGAAATCACCCGGCGGGTGACTCGGCTGGAGATCGAAGAGGCTGCACTTGGGAAGGAGACCGACCCGGCCAGCAAGGCCCGTTTGGAGGAACTCCGCAAAGAACTGGCCGATCTGCGGGCGGAGGCCGATGCGCGGCACGCGCAGTGGGATGCCGAGCGACAGTCGATCCGGCGGGTGCAGGAATTGCGGGGACAGCTGGAGCAACTGCGGCATGAGGCCGAGGAAGCCGAGCGCAACTACGACCTCAACCGGGCAGCCGAGTTGCGGTACGGGCA
>DASXJI010000469.1:0-2977 GCA_036497495.1 Mycobacterium sp. | reverse complement strand
CCCGACGAACTGTCCGGGGGAACCTTCACCATCACCAACATCGGCAGTCAGGGCGCGCTGATGGACACCCCAATCCTGGTGCCGCCGCAGGCCGCGATGCTGGGCACCGGGGCGATCGTCAAACGGCCGCGCGTCGTCGTCGACGAAACCGGCAACGAATCGATCGGCGTGCGGTCGGTCTGCTACCTCCCGCTGACCTACGACCATCGACTGATCGACGGCGCCGATGCCGGACGGTTCGTGACCTCCATCAAGCATCGGCTCGAAGAAGGCGCGTTCGAGGCCGATCTGGGACTCTAGGAGGGCTTGAATCGTGACCGCTACCGTCGCGATCGCAGGCTCGTCCGGCCTGATCGGGTCGGCTCTTGTCACGGCGCTGCGGACCGCAGACCACCACGTGTTGCGGATCGTGCGTCGGGCACCGGCGAACGCCAATGAGCTGCACTGGGATCCGGACGGCGGCGAGTTCGACACCGGTGCGTTGCAGGGCGTCGACGCCGTGGTCAACCTGTGCGGCATCAATATCGGGCAGCGACGCTGGTCGGGTGCGTTCAAGCAGACCCTGCGCGACAGCCGCATCACCCCGACCGAAGTGCTGGCCACCGCGGTCGCCGACGCGGGCGTCGGCGTGCTGGTCAATGCCAGCGCGGTCGGCTATTACGGCGACACGAGGGACCGTGCGGTCGACGAAACCTCCTCGCCGGGAAGAGGTTTCCTGGCGCAGCTGTGCAGGGACTGGGAAGCGGTGACCGCACCGGCGCGCGACGCCGGCACGCGCGTGGTGCTGGCCCGAACCGGCGTGGTGCTGGCCGCGTCCGGCGGAGCGCTACGTCAGTTACGGCCGCTGTTCTCAGTGGGCCTCGGAGCCCGCCTGGGCAACGGTCGCCAGTACATGTCGTGGATCAGCCTCGAGGATCAGGTGCGGGCGCTGCAGTTCGCCATCGACGACGACCGGCTGTCCGGGCCGGTGAACCTGACCGGGCCGGCGCCGGTCACCAACGCCGAATTCACCGCGGCACTGGGCCGGGCGGTCAACCGGTCCACCCCGCTGATGGTGCCGGGTTTCGCAGTGCGGGCTGCGCTCGGCGAATTCGCCGAGGAGACGCTGTTGAGCGGGCAACGCGCGATCCCCGCTGCGCTGGAGCGGGTCGGCTTCGAGTTTGAGCACAAGACCGTCGGCGAAGCACTGCGCTACGCCACCGCGACCCGCGACGTCGCCTAGCGACTGCCAGGTTGTCGCCAGGTTCGAGTTGTAGCCTCTGCGCCGTGAGTTCGATCCGCTCGAGCACGGCCCCGATTGACATCCGCCAGATGGAGATCGTGGACTACCGCGTCGCGTGGCAGCTGCAGCAGGAGCTGGCCCAGGCGCGCGCCGCCGGCGGAACCGACAAGTTGCTCCTGCTCGAACACCCGTCGGTTTACACGGCTGGCCGGCGCACGGCGGCGCACGAGCGGCCCAGCGACGGCACACCAGTCGTCGACACCGACCGCGGCGGCAAGATCACCTGGCACGGCCCGGGGCAGCTGGTCGGCTACCCCATCATCGGGCTGACCGAGCCTCTCGATGTGGTCAATTACGTTCGGCGCATCGAGGAATCGCTGATCAAGGCGTGCACCGACGTGGGTCTGCAGGTAGGTCGTATCGACGGCCGCTCCGGAGTGTGGGTGCCGGCCGGCGGGGGCCGACCGGCACGCAAAGTCGCCGCCATCGGCGTGCGGGTGGCGCGGGCGACGACGCTGCACGGGTTCGCGCTCAACTGCGACTGCGACCTCGGCGCATTCGAGACGATCGTCCCGTGCGGTATCAGCGACGCCGGGGTGACATCGATTTCCGCGGAACTCGGCCGCCGGGT
The DNA here is from genome assembly GCA_036497495.1 of Mycobacterium sp. Classification (GTDB taxonomy): domain Bacteria; phylum Actinomycetota; class Actinomycetes; order Mycobacteriales; family Mycobacteriaceae; genus Mycobacterium. The sequence continues at coordinate 1,124 of DASXJI010000469.1, read as the reverse complement.
CGGGGTAAAGGATGTCCGGTCGGCGGTCGCTGAGGCGGTCTGCGACGCCCTGGATGGCCGGCTGGCAGTCAACCCGCAGCACAACGCCGCCCGCGTAGCATCGACGTCGTGACCGTTGCCCCCGAAGGTCGGAAACTACTGCGTCTGGAAGTACGCAACGCCGAAACCCCGATCGAGCGAAAGCCGGCGTGGATCAGGACCCGGCTGCGGATGGGCCCGGAATACACCGAGCTGAAGAAGCTGGTCCGCCGCGAAGGCCTGCACACCGTGTGCGAGGAAGCGGGCTGTCCCAACATCTACGAGTGTTGGGAAGACCGTGAGGCCACCTTCCTGATCGGCGGTGAGGTGTGCAGCCGCCGCTGCGACTTCTGCCAGATCGACACCGGCAAGCCCGCGCCGCTCGACCGCGACGAACCGCGCCGGGTCGCCGAGAGCGTGCAGGCGATGAGCCTGCGGTACTCCACCGTCACCGGTGTGGCCCGCGACGACCTGCCCGACGGCGGCGCCTGGCTGTACGCGCAGACCGTGCGGGCCATCAAAGAGCTCAACCCGTCCACCGGTGTCGAGCTGTTGATCCCCGACTTCAACGGCGACGCAGACCAGCTTCGGCAGGTGTTCGAGTCCCGCCCCGAGGTGCTGGCCCACAACCTCGAGACCGTACCGCGGATCTTCAAGCGTATTCGTCCGGCCTTCTCTTACCAGCGCAGCCTCGATGTGCTCACTGCGGCAAGGGATTTCGAGCTGGTCACCAAAAGCAACCTCATCCTTGGGATGGGCGAGACGTCCGGGGAGGTGCGTGCGGCGCTGACTGACCTGCACGGGGCCGGATGCGACATCGTCACCATCACCCAATACCTGCGCCCGTCCGCGCGGCACCATCCGGTCGAGCGCTGGGTCCACCCCGATGAATTCGCAGAGTTCGCGCAGTACGCCGAGCAACTGGGATTCGCCGGAGTGCTGGCCGGTCCGCTGGTGCGTTCGTCGTACCGGGCCGGACGCCTCTACCAGCAGGCGAGTCAGCAGCGGCACGAGACGCCCACCGCGCAGCCGCGCTGAGCCCGGCTTTCAGTATTCTTGGCGATTATGGCCAAACCCCGCGATGCCAAGGCGAACAAGGCCGCCCG
>DASXJI010000468.1:0-6573 GCA_036497495.1 Mycobacterium sp. | reverse complement strand
GCCTCGTACATATGGCTGTCGGTCATCAGACCGTCGGTGTAGAGCTCCAGGGCAGGTAGCACCATGTCCCGGGCGTAGTCGCGGAGCACTGCGCGTAAATCCGTTGGGGTGTCGTGCATCTGGATGTACAGCAGGAAGCCGCCGGCGCCGGTGATCGCCAAGTACTTGGACCGGGCTTTGGGATCGCGGCTGGGCTTCAGGATGCCGCTACTGACCCCTTCGTCCAGATAACTTTCGGCGTTGTCGATCATCGTGCGCCAAAACATTCTCGCGAGCTCGCCACCGGCCTGCATGCTGCGCACCAGATAGGCCATCAAGGGTGCGTACTCCTCGATCTCGGCCATCGCGGCGAACCAGGTTGCCGGGTCGCTGGAGTTCATCGCCTCGGACTTACCGCTGCGAATCTCTTCGGCGACGTAGTCATCGCAGGCTTTACGCAAACCGTCTTTGGAACCGAAGTGGTGGATGACCAGCGCAGCGCTCACGCCCGCCGCTTCGGCGATCGAGCGCAGCCCGACGCTGAAGCCCTGCTCGCCGAACCGATCGATAGCCGCATCGCGGATTCGGGCCGCGGCGGTGAGATCGCCGACTGAACGCATGTTCAAAACACTAAACACGCGTTCAGTCGGACGTCAAGGGGGTAACCCTTCAGGAATCCGTAAAGGGACGTGCAGTCAGTCGCGAACAGCGGCCAACAGGCCGTCGCCGAGCGGCACCAGGGCCGGAGTGAGCAGTTCGTTCTCGGCGATGAGCCGCGCCGCCTCGCGCACCGCGGCCACCTCTGCGTCGTTGGCCGCCGGATCGCCGGCTCGGCCACCGGCCGCCGCACCGTGCACGACGATCACGCCGCCGGAGCGCAACAGCCGTACACCTTCGACCACGTAGTCCGGCTGGTCGCGCGGGTCGGCGTCGATGAACACCAGGTCGTAGGAGTGGTCGGCCAGTCGGGTCAGCACTTCCTGGGCTCGGCCGCTGATCAGCCGGGTCCGCGACGGACCGATGCTGGCGTCGGAGAAGGCCTCCTTGGCGATCCGCTGGTGTTCCGGCTCGATGTCGATCGTGGTCAGCACGCCGTCGGCGCTCATCCCGGACAGCAACCACAGGCTGCTGACACCGGCGCCGGTGCCGACCTCGACGACGGCCTTACCGCCGCTGAGTTTGGTCAGCAGGCTCAGCAGCGCTCCGACAGCCGGCGTTACCGCGCCGGCGCCGATGTCGGCGGCCCGCTCCCGGGCGGCCAGCAGCACCGAATCCTCGGAGATCGAACCCTCGGCATGGGCCGAAAGCGAATCGGCCCGACTCGTCGTCGGCGGCTGGCCTGGCGTGCGATCGGTCGTGGCCATGGCGTGAGCGTAAGTCCAACCCGTGCCCCGTGCCGTCAGGCGCGCCCGTCACCGGCGCCGCGACACGCTCAACGAATCGGCGTGATCGAAACGTAATATGACTGATATGGCCAGCTCAACGGGGGTATCGGTGCCATTCTCAGTGAAAGCTCAGTGCGATCACATACCGCACACACGCCGATAGACGACGGTATCTCCCATGGAGCGTGGAGGCCGCTGGTCCGGGAATACATCCCGCTGTGTTCGCGTTGCGCGCGGTGATGAGTTGCCGAGCATCGACGGTAATCTGACCCCGGAGGATCTGAACATAACCACACTTCTGAGCCCGTCCAGCATGTCGCATCCCGAGCAGTACCGCGACGCTGATTGGGTCGAGCCCGCCGAGGAGCCCTACGGCACCGCGGTCTTCGATGCGACCGGAGACAAGACGGCCATGCCGTCCTGGGATGAGCTGGTGCGTCAACACGCCGACCGCGTCTACCGACTGGCGTATCGCCTCTCCGGCAACCAGCATGATGCCGAGGACCTGACCCAGGAGACCTTTATCCGGGTTTTCCGGTCGGTGCAGAACTACCGGCCGGGGACCTTCGAGGGCTGGTTGCACCGCATCACCACCAACCTCTTCCTGGACATGGTGCGTCGTCGCGGCCGGGTCCGGATGGAGGCGCTGCCCGAGGATTACGACCGGGTGCCGGCCGACGAGCCCAATCCCGAAGAGATCTACCACGACGCGCACCTGGGTCCTGACCTGCAGGCGGCGCTGGATTCGCTGCCGCCCGAGTTCCGCGCGGCAGTGGTCCTTTGTGACATCGAGGGGCTGTCCTACGAGGAGATCGGCGCCACGCTCGGCGTGAAGCTCGGGACCGTGCGCAGCCGGATCCACCGCGGACGTCAAGCGTTGCGGGACTATCTGGCGGCGCACTCGGACAACGCCGTTGCCGCTGAGGGCTAAGACACAACCCACCTGATCGGTGAGTTCATTGGTGTTCGGCATCGGTCGGCGCGCTACATTCGAGGTAGTGCCGCGAAAAGACGACGTGATGCCGAGAGGAGTTGGTGATGGTCGAGCGGGGACATGTCTTCCGCCGAGCGTTTTCCTGGCTCCCCGCCCAATTCGCCTCGCAAAACGATGCGCCGGTCGGTGCTCCACGGCAATTCGGCTCGACCGAGCATCTGTCGATCGAGGCCATTTCTGCCTTCGTCGACGGTGAGCTGCGAATGAACGCTCACCTGCGCGCGGCGCATCACATCTCGCTCTGCCCGGAATGCGCCGCCGAAGTCGAGGGTCACCGTCACGCTCGCGAGGCGTTGCGCGACTCCCACCCGATCAGAGTCCCGAGCACGCTGCTCGGATTGCTGTCGCAGATTCCGCACTGCCCGCCCGACGACGATGCGGGCGCTCAGGGCGGCCACTGGGAGACTCCCCGCGCACGGGGCAGCGCCGACCCGCCCCGCCCGCGAGGCAGCGCTGGCCCACCGCCGGAACGCGGTAGGCCACCGACGATGCGCGATCGGTTCGCCGACGGCAGCGGGCGCGACCGCCCAGAGCCTCGGTAGGGTGGTTACCAGTTTGGCCAAGCCGGTGCGCGGCGCCGTGCTCGACTTCATAGCGCGCGTTTGCTAAGCGCTCGGAAGAGGATGACGTGAGCTCCGATCAAGACAACAACGGCGCCCCTCGGCTGGCGCCGCGACCTGTGTCCCGTCCGCCGGTTGACGCCGCATCGCGTCAGGCCTTCAGTCGTCCCGACGGCGTGCAGGGGTCTTTCGTCGCCGAACGCGTCCGGCCGACGAAATATCGCGACTCCGGGGAGTTCACCCCGCATGACGAACCCGCCGACCCGGTCCTTTCGGAGGCCTTCGGTCGTCCGTTCCCCGGCGCCGATTCGCTGCAGCGCCACCCCACCGACGCGGGCGCGCTCGAGGACGGCAAGAACAAGGATGAACTCGAAGACCCCGAGGATCCGTGGCGCGATCCCGGTGCGGCCGCGGCTCTGGGTGACCCGGCTGTAGCGCGTACCGGCCCCCACGGGCCGGACGCCGGGCAAGGCCGGCTCGGTGTGCGTGACGTGTTGTTCGGCGGACGGGTGTCGTACCTGGCGCTGTCGGTGCTTGCCGTGCTGGCGTTGGTGATCGGCTTGGTCGGCGGCGTGGTGGGACGCAAGACCGCGGAGGTCGTCGAAGCGTTCACTACCTCCAAGGTGACCCTGTCCACCAACGGCAACAGCGAAGCCCCGGCCGGCCGGTTCGCCAAAGTGGCTGCGACGGTTGCCGATTCGGTGGTCACTATCCAGTCGGTCAGCGATCAAGAGGGCATGCAGGGATCCGGCTTCGTGGTCGACGGCCGCGGCTACATCGTCACCAACAACCACGTCATCTCCGAAGCGGCCAACAACCCGAGCCAGTTCAAGACCACCGTGGTCTTCAACGACGGGAAGGAAGTGCCCGCCAACTTGGTCGGTCGCGACCCGAGGACCGACTTGGCCGTGCTCAAGGTGGACAACGTCAACAACCTGTCGGTCGCCAAGCTTGGTGACTCCGACAAGGTTCGCGTCGGCGACGAGGTGCTGGCCGCCGGTGCGCCGCTGGGTCTGCGCAGCACCGTCACACACGGCATCATCAGCGCGCTGCACCGCCCAATCCCTTTGTCGGGGGAGGGCTCTGACACCGACACCGTGATCGACGCGATCCAGACCGACGCCTCGATCAACCACGGAAACTCCGGTGGTCCGCTGATCGACATGGACTCGCACGTCATCGGCATCAACACCGCCGGCAAGTCGCTGTCCGACAGCGCCAGCGGACTGGGTTTCGCGATCCCGGTCAACGAGGCGAAAGTCGTTGCGCAGACGCTGATCAAGGACGGCAAGATCGTGCACCCGACACTGGGTCTGAGCGCGCGGTCGGTGAGCAACGCGATTGCGCAGGGCGCACAGGTCGCCAACGTCAAGGCCGGTGGCCCTGCCGAGAAGGGCGGCATCCTGGAGAACGACGTGGTGGTCAAGGTCGGCAATCGCGGCGTGGCCGACGCTGACGAGTTCGTGGTCGCGGTGCGGCAATTGACCGTCGGGCAGCCCGCGCCGGTCGAGGTGGTCCGCGACGGTCGTCACGTCACGCTCACAGTGACCCCTGGGCCGGACGGCGGCTAATGTTCGCCAACGTCGGCTGGGGCGAAATCCTGGTCCTCATGGTGGTCGGGCTGGTGGTTCTGGGCCCTGAGCGCTTGCCCGGTGCAATCCGGTGGACGTCGTCCGCCTTGCGCCAAGCCCGCGACTACCTCAGCGGAATGACCACCCAACTGCGTGAGAACATGGGCCCCGAGTTCGACGATCTGCGCGAGCCGCTGTCCGAGCTGAACAAGCTGCGCGGCATGACGCCGCGGGCGGCGCTGACCAAGCACTTGTTGGACGGCGACGACTCGCTGTTCACCGGCAACTTCGATCAGCCGAGAATCGGCATACCGGAAAAGATTGTGGCTCAGCCGGTTACCCAGGCGAAGACGGAGCCGACCGTCGCCGGGCCGGCACCCTTCGACACCGACGCCACCTGAGCTCAGTGTCGACTGGTGTCCAGTCCCAGTGACATACCGGCCAATCCGCGTCGCCGTGCCGATAGGGTGTCCGCGACGCTGCGTAGCTCTTTGCCGACCGGCGAGTCGGGGGCGCTGAGCACCACCGGAAGCCCGGCATCGCCGGCGGCAACCAGCGCGGGATCCAACGGGATCTGACCGAGCAGCGGGACGTCCACACCCATTGTGCGGGTTAGCCGTTCGGCGACCTGCGCGCCGCCGCCTTCGCCGAACACCTGCATCGTCGAGCCGTCCGGCAGTAACAACCCGGACATGTTCTCCACCACGCCGATGACGCGCTGTTTGGTCTGCAGCGCGATGCTGCCCGCGCGTTCGGCGACCTCGGCCGCAGCCAGCTGAGGCGTTGTCACCACGATGATTTCGGCGTTCGGGATCAGCTGAGCGATCGAGATCGCGATGTCGCCGGTGCCCGGCGGCAGGTCGAGCAGCAGCACGTCCAGGTCGCCCCAGTACACGTCGGCCAGAAACTGTTGCAAAGCCCGGTGCAGCATCGGCCCACGCCACACGACCGGTGTGTTGCCCTGGGTGAATTGGGCGATGGAGATGACCTTCACCTCGTGCGCGATCGGCGGCAGGATCATCGACTCCACCTGGGTGGGCCGATCGGTGGTCCCCATCATGCGCGGGATTGAGTGGCCGTGGATGTCGGCGTCGAGCACCCCGACCGACACCCCGCGCGCGGCCATCGCCGCGGCGAGGTTGACGGTCACCGTCGACTTGCCGACGCCGCCTTTGCCGGAGGCGATGGCGTACACCCGGGTCAGCGATCCCGGCTGGGCGAACGGGATGACCGGCTCGCGGGAATCGCCGCGCAACTGCTTTCGCAACTCGGTGCGCTGCTCGTCGTTCATCACGTCGAGGCTGACCTTGACCGTTCCGGTGCCCGGTACGTCGGCGACGGCCTGGCGGACCCGGTCGCTGATTTCGGTCTTCTTCGGGCAGGCGGCAGTGGTGAGGTAGATCTCGACGTGCACATCGCCGCCGGGGCTCAGCTCGATACCTTTGACCATCCCGAGTTCGGTAATGGGGCGGCGAAGTTCGGGATCGATCACCTTGGCCAGCGCGGCGCGAATGTGTGCAGTCGAATCGGACATCATCGTCGAGTCTAGTGCCGTGACGATGCGGGCCGGTACGGCCCGCTGAGGAGCGGCACTGTTGGGCTGAGCCCGTGACGATGCGGGCCGCTACGGCCCGCTGAGGAGCGGCACTGTTGGCCTGAGCCCGTGAACGAGGCGCGCTGAAACGGCCGGTCAGGCTGGGGGAGCCTGCGGCGGCGCAGCGGCCGACGGAGATGCCGGAGCAGCCGGCGGCGGGGCAACCGGCGGCGCAGCGGCAGGCGGAGGAGCGACCTGCGGCACGTCCGCGGGCGGCGCGAACGGTGCGAATGGCGCGAACGGAGCAGGTGGGGCAGCGGGGGGCGGGAACATGCCGAACGGAGCTGGAGCGGCCGGCGGTGCCACACCGTTCGCCGGTGGCGCGTTGACCTGCGCGGGCCCCGGAGTTTGCTGGCCGATGCAGATCACCGTGCAGGACGGACCATAGGCGGCCGGTCCCTGCGCCGACCACGGCTGGCCGTTACCGGGGTTGCCGCTGAGATCGATCAACGGCACCCGGGCCAACGGGTCGGTGGCCGCCAGGCCGTGC
>DASXJI010000467.1:0-2162 GCA_036497495.1 Mycobacterium sp. | reverse complement strand
GGAACACCGTGGTTACCAATACGATCCGACGTTCATCGGGCGCGGCCTTCGAACCTGTCTGCTGACCGCCAGTCAGCGGAAGCGCACGCTCAACGTGGCCATACCAAAGATCTTCTTGCCACTGGATTTCGCGGCGACCATCACCACACCAGAGCGGGTTTCCGGGTCCAATGACTTGATTTTGCCGGTGAACTCGATATCGCAGCCCTCTCGGGCCGACACGATCGCGGGAGCCGACAGGCGCACCGCGTATCGGGTGACCGCACCGGGGTCGCCGGTCCATGTGGAGGCAAATCCGGCACCCAAACCCATGGTGAGCATGCCGTGAGCGATTACGTCGGGCAGGCTGGCCAGCTTGGCGATGTCCTCGTCCCAATGAATCGGGTTGGCGTCGCCGGCCACGCCGGCGTAGTTCACCAAGTCGCCGCGGGTCAGCCGGGCGTGGTGCACCGGTAGCTCGTCGCCGACCTTCACGTCGTCAAACAATGCCGTCCCCGGTGTGCGGGTGAGCCCTTCGTCGGCGATGCGAATCTCGCCCTCGGGGCGCACCGTCTTGTGGTACTCGTCTTCGCCGATTCCGAAGATGTCCACGTCGTGCATCATCGCGTTTTGTACGGCCGTCTTGATCGCCGGATCCACATCCTCGGCGGTGACCCCGACGACGGTGGTGTGCAGGGTGTGCACCCGCTCGCCGGCCGCGTCGGTGAAGGTGTTGGTCACGGTGATCAGGTCCCGGCCGGCCATCCTGCGGACCGACGTCAGTTCGACGTCAACCGTGAGCTCGTCGCCGGCCACGATCGGTCGGTGCTGCTCGAACAGCTCTTCGGTCTGCATGTAGGTGTCATAGCCGACGACTATCTGTTCGAACATGCGGCGATTGCAGGTCATGCCCGGGGTCGAGGTGAAGGTCACCGGCGCAATCAGGTCCGAATAACCCAGTTCAGCGGCGGCGGCGACGTCCCAATGGGCCGGGTGATAGTCCTGCACCGCGCGGGCGTACTCGCGGAGCTTTTCGCGGCCGACCAGGTACGTCCCGTCCATCTGATAGTGATGGCCGACCCGCGCCTCGAGCGCCGACGATTCTGTTGTTGCAGTCATGAATTGCTCAACTCTTCTATCGGCTTGTTCGCTGAAGCCAATGAAAAGACAGTAACCCGTGGTACTAGCAGCAATTCAGCACGTGCCCGCGAGCCTGCGTCGTTAGAGCGTCCCTAGTGGTGCGCGGCGCGCGCCAAGTCGACGGCGTACTGGTTGACGAAATGGCCCGGCCCCGGATCGCCGCGTCCGCAAGCGCCGTCGGAATCACCGGGACGTTTGATCCATAGGTAGGCGTCGGCGTGCGCACCCGAGGTAGCTGTCGTGGGCGGGACGCCGAGTGCCCGGCCGCTGGGATTGCACCAATTGAGCGGGCCGTCTGGCGCCGGTCCGGCGCCGTTACGCGAGGTGTCGATCACGTAGTGTGCGCCTTTTGTGAGCGCCGAAACCGCTTCGCCGTAACCGATTTCCTCGTCGGTGGTGAAGAAATTGGAGGTGTTGAGGCTGAAGCCCCGGGCGTGGTCTACGCCGGCTTGGTTGAGCCTGTTGGCGATTTCCTCGGCCTTTAACCACCGTGAGTGCCCGCCGTCGATGTACACGGCGGCGGCGGGATCGCGGGTCACGGTGTCAACGGCGTAGCGGATCAGACCGAAGCGTTCGTCACGTTCGCCAGACGAGAGGCAGTCGGCCATGTCGAGTGCGTCGGGTTCGACGATGACCGCCACTGGCGAGGCCCCCAGAGCGCCTGCGATGCCGTCGATCCACTGGCGATAGTCCGCGGCTGATGCGAATCCACCCGCTGCGAAGCTGCCGCAGTCGCGATGTGGAATTGCGTACAGCGCCAGCACCGGCATGCTGCCGGCTGCCTGGGCCGCTCCGACGTACCCTGCGACCGCAGTGGAAGACACCCCGGGGTCGACCCAGTGCGCCTGCGGTGTGTTGGCGATCGCGTCGAGTTCGGGACTCGGCGGATTGGCCTTATGCGCGGCGGCCATGGCCGGCGAGGTGGGATCGACGAAGAAGGGCTGTCCGGCCAACGGGTTCGCCGCATCGACGAGGCGCACCGCCGGGGCGGAACCGGTTTGCGCCAGAGCGGCGGCAAATGTCACGCCGACGACAGTCAGGAC
>DASXJI010000466.1:0-10897 GCA_036497495.1 Mycobacterium sp. | reverse complement strand
CACGGCGCCATGGTGTTGGCGCTGGTGATCCGCGGCATGATCGAGGCGTCGGCGACGCGCAGGTTATCGATGCCATAGACGTTGAGGTGTCCATCGACCACGGACATGCGGTCGCGCCCCATTTTCGCTGTGCCCGATTGGTGCCAATACGTCGTCACGGCATTGCGCAAGTAGTTTTCGAGTTCGTCATTTGTGAGGTCGCCCGGCATGACTTCACGTTGGACGAACGGACGCAGCTCCGCCGAGTTGCCGATTTCACGGAGAAACTCGACGCACGTCATGGCTGCCTTGAGATCATCCGGCTCAGATAGCGCATTCGCCTCGATACGAATGGGGTCGGCAGGATCCGGGCTCGACAGCCGCAGCCGACCACGGCTTTGTGGGTGCGTGGGCGAGCCGAAAAGGCACCAACTATTCTGTGGCAAACCAAATTTGGCCGCATTCTCCGGCGTCGACTTGGGGAATGGTCCCAGACACGCGAATAGGTCCGGTCCGCCGGTGCCGACCGCATCAGAATCCCAAAACAGTGTCGCACCAACCTGAGTGCTGCCGGGTACGGTGTCGGGGAACTCCCACACGCAATCGAATCCGTAGTGGTCCTGGAAGTTTCGTCCGACGCCCGGCAAATGCTGACGGACCGCGATTCCGAAACGACGCAGTTCGGTTTCGTCACCGATGCCGGACTGCATCAGCACCTTGGGCGTGTGAATCGCGCCCAGCGACAGCACAACCTCGTTGTCGGAACGGACCCTGTGTAGCGCTCCCCCGTAGCGAACCTCAACACCGGTGGCCCGTGCCCCCTCAAACGTCACCCGCGTCACCAGCGCTTGCGGCACCACAGTCAAGTTCGGCTTCTGCAGGTACGGACTCACGTAGGTGCCGAACAGCGAGAGGCGCCGACCGTCCCGCCAGCGCAGATCGGTGATCGCGGCGCCGCGATTCTCCTCCATCAAGCGACCGTTGGGACTTTGGTACGTAGCGATCCCGACCGCCTTGGCCGCATCGAGCGTTGCCAGTGCCAATGGATGCACATTAGGGGCGGGCTGCACAAAAATCATTCCGCCGGTTCCCCGGTGATTGGGCTCCCCCACACCCTGCCAATCCTCGATCGACCGGTACAAATCCAGCACCGGCGCGTATCCCCATGCCGGCTCACCCGTCTCGGCCGCGAAGTACTCCCAGTCGTTTCGGTGCCCGCGCGCCCAGATCATCAGGTTGATGCTTGAGCCGCCTCCGAGAACTTTGCCCATCGAGAACGCGATCGAGCGGCCATTCAAAAGCGGATCGGGCTCAGACGCGAAATTCCAGTCGCGTTCGCTGCCGAGGTTCAACGGCCACTGGCTGGCGTCGCTGACTGCTGGCACGTCATCGGTGCCGCCGGCCTCCAGGAGCAAAACCCGGACGTCTGCATCTTCGGCGAGCCGTCGGGCGATCACCGATCCCGATGACCCGGCTCCACAAATGATGACGTCATAGTGCAGCTTCAGCAGGTCCGCGAAGTCCGTACGTACCGTGGCCCGTTCCTTTGCCATCCACGCCGCCCTCCATAGAATAACGATCGTTATATCACGTACGCTATCTTATAGTTGGGACAGCGTCAAGGAGGGCAATTGAGGTACCCATCAGATCAAAAGGCGCGGGCCCGCGAAGCGTTGCTACGCGCCGGTGAACGATCGTTGAAGGCAAGCGGCTTCACAGGTATCGGGGTGGACGGCCTCGCGGCCGCGGCCGGTGTCACTTCGGGCGCGTTCTACTCCAACTTCCCGAACAAAGAGGCAATGCTGGAAGCCGTCATCGATGCGGCACTGGGCGAGCCGTTCGTGTCGGAAACCAACTCGATGCCCCGCACCGAGGCGCGGACCCGGTTGATCACTTTTGTCCACGACTACATCAGTGCCGACCACAGCTTATGCGCGGCGGAGGGCTGCGTAATGCCCGCGCTAAGCGCCGACGTCTCTCGCGCGCAGCCTCCAGTCAAAGACGCTTACGAGCGCAAGATGACCGCACTGGTCGATCGCATCGCCGAGCTACTCGACGGAGACCAGCCCGACCGGCTGAAACGGGCATGGAGCATCGTCGCCTTGATGGTGGGCGCAATCCTCATCTCGCGCGGGATCCCCGAAGACAGCAAAGTCAGGACGGCGCCGCTGGATGCTGCCCTCAGCACTGCGACCAGGCTGATCGCAGAAGGCTCACGGCATTCCAGCCATTAGATCGGTGCCGCCAGATCGCACGTTGGAGCCACAGTAGGTGCCGGCCATGTCTCGCGAATGTCTGACCGCGGCATATCAGCGGCTCCGTTCACCGGCGAGCTTGCGCCCAGCCGCGTGCCGAGCGGCGACGTAACCGAACACCATTGAGCTGGCGATGCTCGCGCCGGCGCCCGGATAGGTTCGGCCCATCACCGTGGCGGTGGTGTTGCCGGTGGCATACAGGCCCTCGATCACCTGATCCTTCTCGTCGAGTACCTGTGCGTACTCGTTGGTGATCACGCCACCGCACGTCCCGACGTCGGCCGGCAGCACCCTGGTCGCATAGAACGGCGCCTTCTCCAGCGGACCGACCGCGGCGTTGGGCCGATACCCCGGATCACCCAGGCAGTCGTTGTAGGCCGACTGTCCCCTGCCGAAGTCGGGGTCCAGTCCCTTGACCGCGAACTGGTTGAAGCGATGGATCGTGCGTGTCAATTCATCTGCGGGAAGGTCGGTTTGGCGGGCCAGATCCTCGATGGTGTCGGCACGTTTGACCGCACCGGAATCGATGAGCTCGGACGGCAGCTGTTGATTACGCTTTAGCGGGTTGACGCTGGTGACATAGCGGCGAACGTATCCGTCGTCGAAGACCATCCAGCATGGCACCGCCTTGTTGGCGTACATCGCCTTGCCGACCTCCACGTAGGAGTTCGACTCGTTGCAGAATCTCCTGCCGGTCGAGTCCACGTAGATGGCACCGGGCCGTTGACGGCCCGAACCCAGCGAGGCGGCGACCGCCCCGCCGTTGGCGATGAAAATCGAAGGCAGCCACCATGCTTCGTCGAGCAGATCGGTCTTCGCGCCCAGTCGCATCGCAGTCTGCAGCACTTCGCCGGTGTCGCCGGCATTGGCGATTGACCACTTCGCGTCGTTGGGCTGATCGCCGCTGTATTGCCGCCGCATCTCGGCGTTGTGCCCGAATCCGCCGGCGGCCAACAACACTCCTTTGCGCGCCTCGACGTTCAGCGATGTGCCGTCGTGGACGATGCGTGCGCCGACCACTCGGCCGTCTTCGATGATGAGGTCGTCCATCGCGGCATTGATCCACAGCGGTGGCTGGCCGTCGCTGAGATCGATCAGCACCTTGAGCATCTGAGCGATCAGGGAGGCGCCGTTGGTCAGAATCTGGCGCCGGCGTATCCGGGCCGCGGCGGTGCGGATGAACACCCGAGTCGCCACGGCGAAAGCCTTTGGCGCGCGGTTGAAGTACTGAACAGACCGGAGCTCGTTGGTCAGCACCACGTAGCCGTAGTTCTTGGCCAGCGGCGGCTGCACTTTGTCACTCCAGCTGCCCAACTCCGCGGCGTCGAACGGAATGCCCTCGACGGCGCGGCCGATGGAGTTGCCGCCCTTGTGATTCGGGTAGTAGTCGCTCCACCCTTCGCAGCGGATCAGCTGCACGCCTTTGCGGATCAGGAAGTTGAGCATCTCGTAGCCCGCAGTCAGAAACATCTCGCGGCGCTCGGGTGACGATGGTGCGCCGATGTCGCCCACCACGTCGGCAAGGTAGGCAAGGCCGTCGTCATGCGAATCCGCTATGCCGTCGGCCCGCATCAGCGGGTTGTTGGGCAGCCAGACGATGCCACCGGACAATCCCGTCGAACCGCCCACCAGGGCTTGCTTTTCCACGATGAGCGGCTCGAGACCGCAGTCGAGCGCGGCCAGCGCCGCCACCATGCCGCCACCGCCGCTGCCGGCGATCACCAGGTCAACTGAACGGTCCCAGTGGGTGGTCATCGCGCCTCCGAGGTGAAACCGAGATCGGCGATCGGTACATCGATGGTGGTGTTGGTCTTCTGGATCGCGGGTACCAGCGCGTCGTACGGCAAACCGGCGAGAAAGCCGTCGACAACGCGTTCGAAGTTCGAGATCAACCCTTCGATCTGGTCTGACAACCGCATGTACTCAAAGCCCTTCGAATGCAGTCCTTTTTGCTGCCTGGGCAGGTTGGAGAAGTCCTGAGCCGGGATCGGCGGCCAGCGCGGATCGTCCGGCGCCAACGGTTCCGGTGGTGTCGGCTTTCCGGTGGACAGATCGTCCGGCATCCGGGTCAGCGACCAGATCTCGAACAGGGTTTCCTCGGGGCCGAGCGGACGGATCCGGTATGAGGAGGCGCTGCTATAGGTGGGCAGGATGAAGTGATGCGGGAACGCGAAGCCGATCGCATCGGTAACTCCCCGGCGCACGAGGTCGTTCAGGTCGGGCATGTCGCTTCCCCGGGCCCGATGCCAGGCCACCACCGCGTCGTTGAGCGCGGCGCGCCAACCGGCCAACGCCTCAGCAGGGTCGGAGGGCAACGTGATGGTCTGCATGCCCTCGGCGATGCGGATGTCGTTCTCATGGGTCATGCCACCCATGCCGTCGCCCAGCGTGCGCATCAAGTAAAGACTGCTCGCGACGACGGGGTGTACCGCTTCCGACGGGGCGCCGGCCTGCGCCGAGGGCAGCAATTGCGGGTGCGTCTGCGGGACGTGGTAGCCCTCCATGAATGCGGCCGTCGCCAGCTTCCAGTTCACCGGCAGTCGGCAGGATTGCCACCATTCGACGCGCAGCGATTCGACTTTCCAGGCATCGTAGATCGATGCGAAGGGTTCCATCCAGTCACGCAGCGGCGGGGCGTTGTCGTCGATGTTGATCCACACGCATCCGCCCCAGGGTTCGCATTTGACCGAGACGAGCTGCAGGTCGTCAGCGGACATGTTCTCCTCGGCGAAGGCCTCGGGTCGCAATACGAACGTGTTGCGACCGTCGATCCCCCAGCACCAGCCGTGGAACGGGCAGACCAGGGTCCGCCGGTTTCCGTTGCCCTCGACCAGCTTTACGCCGCGGTGGCGGCAGGCATTGTGGTAGGCCCGCACGGTTTCGGCATCGAGTCGCACCACGATGATCGACTGGTCCAGGATCTCGTATTCGACGAAGTCGCCTGGCTTGGGGATCTCCTCGAGTCGACACGCCATCTGCCACACCCGCGGCCAGAACAGCTCGGCCTCCAGCGCGTAGAAGTCGGGGTCGTAATAGCGCTGCTTGGGAATCCGGTCCGGGCTCTCAACGGCCAACGGCACCGGCAGCGGTGTCCAGTTCACATCAGTTCGCGAATGCATCCGATTATCCTTGTCAGCTCATACGATCCGTGACGCGCGCCCTTGCCAGAAGCGTTCGCGGATCCGTCTCTTGTAGAGCTTCCCGTTCGGGTCGCGCGGCAGCTCGGCATCGAATTCGATTGTGCGCGGACATTTATAGCCCGCGAGGTGCATTCGGCAATACTCGATCAGCTCGGCTTCCAGCTCGGGCCCGGCCGCGACGCCGTCGACCGGCTGGACGACGGCCTTCACCTCTTCACCGAACTCCTCGTTCGGTACACCGAACACCGCCGCGTCAACGAGCTTGGGGTGCATCACCAGCAGGTTCTCCGCTTCTTGCGGATAGATGTTCACCCCGCCGGAGACAACCATGAACGTCGATCGGTCGGTGAGGTAGAGGTAGCCGTCGTCGTCGACGTAACCCATGTCCCCCAGTGAACGCCAGCCGTGCTCGTTGAAGACCGAGGCGGTCTTGGCGGGATCCTTGAAGTATTCGAACTTCGGCCCACCTTCGAAGTAGAGCTCACCGGTCTGTCCGACCGGGAGTTCTTCTCCGTCGTCGCCGACCACATGCACCGAGGACATCGGTATTCCAACCGAGCCCGGGTGGGCCAGCCACTCGTCCGGGCCGATCGTGGTGCCCGCGAATCCCTCAGTGCCCCCGTAGTATTCGTGGATGATCGGGCCGAACCAGTCCATCATCTGGTGCTTGACATCCACCGGACATGGCGCGGCCGCGTGGATGACGCACTGCAGGCTGGAGACGTCGTATCGCCGGCGAACAGCCTCGGGCAACTTCAGCATCCGCACGAACATCGTCGGCACGAACTGAGCGTGCGTCACCCGGTGCTTCTGGATCAAGCGCAATACGTCTTCAGCGTCGAACTTGCGCATGATGATCGCCGCAGCGCCAACACGATTGACCGCCATCGTGTAGTTCACTCCGGCGGCGTGATACATCGGTGCCGGCGAGAGGTAGACGTTCTCCGCGCTCATGCCGTATTTGTGGATCAGCGCCATCTCGAGGACCGACTGTGCCCATGAGCCGTTGCCGTCGGTCGGAAGTGGCCGCCGAACAGCCTTGGGCCGTCCGGTGGTGCCCGACGAGTACAGCATCTCCGACCCGTCCAACACCGGCGGCGCATCCCCGGCCGCCGCCATGGCGTCGTCGTAGGACTGCCAGCCCGGCAGATCCCCACCGACCGCGATGTGGACGTCGACGGCGGCATTCGCACTGCGCAGATGCGCGGCGAGATCGCCCATCGACGCGTCCACGAACACCGCCTTCGCATCGGAGTCGTCGATCACATAGGCGACTTCATCCGGCGTGAAATGGGTGTTCACCGCGGTGTAGTAAAGCCCGGAAAGCTGGCAGCCCCAAGTGATTTCGAAGAACTCCGGCCGGTTCGGCAGCACCAGCGCCACGCCGTCGCCGGCGCGCAGCCCCGCACCGTGCAGCACCGCGGCGACCCGCTGGCTCCTGACATGCAGGTCGTCAAACGACATCACCCCACCGTCGGACAGGATCAGCGCCGGCGACTGGCCGGCGCTGATCGCGTGATCGACGATGTTCACGACAGCTGGGACGACTAGCCGGCCGTCGCGCCGTCGGTTGATGCGGCAGCTGCGGCCTGGCGCCGGGCATGCTCGGACGGCAGCACCTTGTCCTTGAACACGGTCTGAATCAGCTGCTGCACATCCTTGCTGATCGAGGCGAGCGCGACGAGGTCGTTGGAGCTCTGCCAGTGCACCCGCATGCCCATCAGCTCCCAGGCTCGCTTCAGATTGGCCTTGGTGAGCATCAGCGTCGTCAACGGCGCCTGGGCAATGTGGCGGGCTATCGCGTCCACGCGGTCGTCCAGGTCCTCCCGCTTGACTACCTCGTTGACGAGGCCGACCTCCAGCGCCTTCTTGGCGTCGATCACCTCGGCGGTGAACAGATAGTAGGCGGCGCGGCGCCAGTTCATGAATACCCAGGGCTCGATGGAACATTCACCGGATGGCATGCCGAACCCCTGCAGGGGCGGGTAAGAGAAGTAGGCGTCCTCGGAGGCGATGACGATGTCGGTGGTCAGGCCCATGTGCGTACCGCCGCCCACACAGTAGCCGTGCACCTGCGCGATGGTGGGCTTGGAGAACTCCCACAGGTTCAGGGTTGGCTTGACGAAGAGATCCGACTGCGCCTTCCACGGGTGGCCTGTCACCATGGCGTTCTCCACGAACGCCGGATAGTCGACGGCGTTGTTGCCGATCGCGTGCCCGGAGCAGAATCCCTTGCCGTTGGCTTTGAGCACCAAAACCTTGATGTCGTAGTCGCGGTCAGCATCCAGCAATGCGGCGTCGACCTCTTCGGCCAGCTTCTGGTCCTGAGCATTCGCCTTCTCGGGCCAGTTGAGGGTGATCTTCGCGATCGGCCCCTCTTTTTGGTAGATGATTCTTTCCCGAGTTTCGTTGAGGTCCATACCTGCTTACCTTTCGTTATGGCGTGATGACGCGTGAAGTGATGACGCCGATTTCTGCGCCGATGTCGTACGTAGTCCCGATCTGTCCGGTCCACTGCACGGTGCCCGAGGCCCCGGCCTCAATTTCCTGCTCCACCTTCTCGGTCGCGATCACGTAGATCGGCGTGCCCTCGTCGACATGCTGTCCGGCTTCGACGAGCAGATCGGTGAGCTCTGCCTCCGAGACGGCTACCGATACCCTGGGAATGCGAATGATGAAGTCAGCCACGGGCTCCCGCCCTGTCCAGGGTCCTCTGAGCGGCGGCGACGATCCGCTCCGGCGATGGATACACAGTCGCCTCCAGTGCGGCCGCGGCGGGATTGGGGATGAACCTGGCGGCGACCCGTTCGACGGGCGCGACAAGCTCGCCGAACAGCTCGGACTGCAGGATTGCGGCGATCTCTGCTCCGGGGCCGCCGAATTGCACTGCGTCGTGGATGATTACGCACCGCCGAGTTCGGCGGGCGGATTCGACGATCGTGTCGATGTCGAGCGGAACCAGAGTCCGCAGGTCGACGACCTCGGCGCTGACGCCCTGGCCGGCCAGGGTTTCCGCCGCCGCCAGTGCGTCGTGCACGGCCCTGCCGTAGCTGATCAAGCTCACATCGGTGCCGTGCCGCTTGATGTCGGCCTGGCCCAAGGGAATCCTGAAGCCGGGGTCGACGGGAACCGGCCCCTTCTTGCCCTGCAGCCGAATCGTTTCGACGAACAGACACGGGTCCTCGTCGAAGATCGCCGACGCAAGTAGGCCTTTGCCGTCCCGTGGGGTGGACGGCACGATCACCTTCATGCCCGGGATGTGCATGAACCACGCCTCCAGACTCTGCGAATGAGTCGCGCCGGTGGCCAACCCCGCATAGACCTGGGTGCGGACGGTGATCGGCGCCGTGGTGCGCCCAGCGGTCATGAAACGCAGTTTGGCGGCGTTGTTGATCAGCTGGTCGGCGGCGATACCGATGAAGTCCATGATCATGATCTCGGCCACCGGCAGCATTCCGTCGATGGCCGCGCCGATCGCGGCACCGACGATCGCAGCCTCCGATATCGGCGTGTCCAGGACACGGTCGTGGCCGTATTTCGTCGACAGGCCCGCTGTGGGACCCGACGCCCCCGGGTCGGCGATGTCCTCACCGAGCAGAAACACTCGGTCGTCGGCCTGCAGCGCCTGGTCCAACGCGAGGTTCAGCGCCTCGCGCATCGTCATCTCTTTGTCGTCCATGCCATTACACCGGGAACTTGATCGGGGTTGCGTACACGTCGCGGTCGAGTTCGTCGGCCGTCGGGGAATCAGCGCTCATCACGGTTTGCAGCGCTGCCTCCACCGTCGCGAGCGCATCGTTGTCGATGCCATCCAGCTCGGCTTCACCGCAGATGCCCGCTTCGGCGAGCTGCGCGCGGAACTTCGGCACCGGGTCGGCATCCATCGCCGCGGCCAGTTGTTCCTTGGGGATGTATGGCATCCGGTCACCGAAGTAGTGGCCCCGGAATCGGAAGGTCACGCATTCGATGAAGGTGGGGCCGCCGCCGGTGCGGGCCCGACGCAGCGCCTCGTCGAGAACCGATTTCACCGCCAGGGGGTCGTTGCCGTCGATGCGCACACCCGGCATGCCGTAGCCGGCCGCGCGTTCGGCGACGTGCTCGAGCTTCATGGTGTCGCCGGTGGGCGTCATCTCGGCGTAAAGATTGTTCTGACACACGAAGACCATCGGCAGATCCCAGAGCGCGGCCATGTTGGCCGCCTCGTGAAACGAGCCGGTGTTGGTCGCACCGTCGCCGAAGCTGACCACAGTGACGCGATCAAGGCCTTTTCGTTTGGCGGACATCGCCAAGCCCACGGCTACCGGCGGGCCGGCGCCAACGATGCCGGTCGACAGCATCACCCCGTTCTCGGGCTTGGCGATGTGCATGGTGCCGCCCTTACCGCGGCTGGCGCCGGTCGTGCGCCCCATCATCTCGCCGTAAATCTCTTCGAGCGGAACACCTTTGCCGATCAGATCGTGCAGCCCGCGGTAGGTGGTCACCAGTTGGTCGTCGGCCCGCAATGCGACACCCATCGCGGCGGCGATCGCCTCCTGGCCGCGCGACGGCCAGTACACGCACATGAATTCGCCGGTGCCGATCCCTTTGGAGAGCCGGTCGTCGGCGGCTTTCATCAGCACCATCAAGGCATAGAGGCGCTTGTGCACTTCTGCCGAGACCTCTGCGACCGGAGTCACTTTGTGTAGGAACCAATCTCCCCGTAGACCTTGGGAATTGGCGGCGTCTCCATATTGAGCAGCTCCAGCGAGGACATCTTGCCGCTGGCGCCAAGCTGCCCTAGCCGTTGCACCACGGAGTCGAGGTCGTCGCAGTCGAGCTCGTAGATGGCGATGAACGGGCCTTTGCCGTCGGTCGGCGCGAAGCGGCGCGCGGAGACGATCCCATCCACGGAGCAGATCTCCGCCAAATGCGTGTCGTTGTACCACTTGTGGTACTCGGCCTCGCGGTCGGACGACACCGGCATGGTCTCCAGGTAGATGATCCCTTTAGGCATGGCGCCGCTCCTCCTCATCGCTACGTCCCCCTAGCCGCTGCGCGGCTGGAGGTACCCCACTGCATCGTCGTCGGCGGTGGGCATCTTCACCTCTCCATTTCGCGTGCGGTGCAATGTGATTGACCGGGATTTAACCGCCCGACCACGGCTTCACCTTCAGGAATCCTCCGCCATCGACGCGGAGCTGCTGGCCGGTGATGTAGCGGGCGGCGTCGGACGCCAAGAACAGCACGGCCTCGCTGATGTCCTCGGGTTCGACGTAGGGAATCGGCATGGCCTGCACCAGCGGGAAAACCGGTTCGGCGTCCTCGCGGGTCGGGTTCGGCAGGTCCGGCCGGAAAGCCCGGTACATCGGCTCGCTGTGCAACATGTCGGTGTTGACGTTGGTCGGGTGCACGGCGTTCATCCGGATGGAAAAGGGAGCCAGTGCGCGAGCGAAGTCGTTGACATAGTGCGCGGCAGCGATTTTCGCGAAGGCGTACCCCGCTCCTCCTGGACCGCCATCGATCCCGGAGGTGTTCATCGACGAC
>DASXJI010000465.1:0-8263 GCA_036497495.1 Mycobacterium sp. | reverse complement strand
ACTTCCGGTGCTCTAGGCATGGTGAACCGGAAAACGTCAGCTATGTCAGATGTCGGCGTCGATTATCAGGGTGGATATTCGCCGCTATCGGTCGGGCGGCTGCCGGTGACCATTGTAACGACAGCAGGGCAATACCCCCGCCAGAGCGCCAAATCAGTGGGTCACGTCGCGCGTCGCCGCCATCGCCGCGCCGACGATTCCGGCGGTGTTCTGCAAGGCCGCGGCCACCACCGGAGTGCGGTTTTTCAGCAGCGGCACCCATTGGTCGGCTTTTCGGCTGATTCCGCCGCCGGCGATGAACAACTCCGGGCACATGGCGTTCTCGATGGCGACCAGCACTTTCGTCACCTGCTTGGCCCACTTTTCGTAGCTCCAGCCCCGCTTGTCGCGAACGGAGGACGCGGCGCGGTGTTCGGCTTCTTTGCCGCCGACCTCGAGATGGCCGAACTCCGTGTTGGGCAGCAATATCCCGTTGTGAATGACTGCCGACCCGATTCCGGTCCCGAATGTGAGCAGCACCACCACGCCGTTGGTGTCTTTGCCCGCGCCGTAGCGTTCTTCGGCGAGTCCGGCGGCGTCGGCGTCGTTGAGCACCACGACCTCCTGACCGTTCAGGCCGGCGCTGATGATCTCGCTGGCGTCGGTGCCGATCCATTTCTTGTCGACGTTGGCGGCGGTCCGGACGATGCCATTGGTGACCACGCCGGGGTATGTCACGCCGAGCGGGCCGGTCCATCCGAATTCGTTGACGACTGCGGCGATCGTCTGGGCCACGGCCGACGGCGTGGCCGGGTGCGGCGTCAGCAGCTTGTAGCGGTCGCCGACGAGCTCGCCGGTGTCCAAGTCGACGATGCCGCCCTTGATGCCACTGCCGCCGACGTCGACGCCGAAGCCGCGGCGCGGCGGCGTCTCGGTGCCTCC
This sequence comes from Mycobacterium sp., assembly GCA_036497495.1. GTDB lineage: Bacteria > Actinomycetota > Actinomycetes > Mycobacteriales > Mycobacteriaceae > Mycobacterium. Next base: position 7,342 of record DASXJI010000465.1, on the reverse strand, counting down.
GGTGGCAGGCGAGGCATTGGTCGAGTCGGCAGTGGTCATCAAATCTCCTCGGCGAGAGGTAAGCGTCGACCAAACCCTAGTGTGTGGCTGCGCCGTTGGTTGACCCGTTACCCGGACGTTGCTGAACCCGGCAATACCTGTGATGCGATGGGTCGGTGAGCACACCTGAGAACCAACCGGGGCAGCTGCGGACGGTGGCCGAGACCCTGGCCGGCGAAGCGGCCGCGTTCGTCCGGCGACGCCGCGCCGAGGTCTTCGGCGCCGACGCGGGTACGGACGGCGATGCCGCGGTGCAATCCAAAACGACCCCAACCGATCCGGTGACCGTCGTGGACACCGAAACCGAAAGACTGCTGCGTGATCGGTTGGCGCAGCTGCGATCCGGTGATGCCATTCTCGGCGAGGAAATCGGCGGCCCCACCGATCCGGCGACCGCCGCCGCCGGCGCGGTGACGTGGGTGCTGGACCCCATCGACGGCACGGTGAACTTCGTCTACGGAATCCCGTCGTATTCGGTGTCGGTGGCCGCGCAGGTCGAAGGTGTCTCGGTGGCCGGCGCGGTCGCCGATGTGGTCGGCGGCCGGCTGTATTCGGCGGCCACCGGACTGGGTGCACACGTCACCGACGCTGAGGGCACCCGCCCGCTGCGGTGCAGCGCCGTCGACGACCTGTCGCTGGCGCTGGTGGGCACCGGGTTCGCCTACTCCAGGCGACGCCGCACCGTCCAGGCGGAACTGGTGTCGAAGATCCTGCCGGTGGTCCGCGATATACGCCGGATCGGCTCGGCGGCGCTGGATTTGTGCATGGTTGCCGCCGGCCGGCTCGACGCCTACTACGAGCACGGTCTGCACGTGTGGGACAGCGCAGCGGGGGCGCTCATCGCCGTGGAGGCCGGCGCGCGGGTGGTGTTGCCGCGGCCTGGGGACCCAGAGCGCAACGCGGCTCTGGTGGTCGCTGCGGCGCCCGGCATCGCCGATCAGTTGCTGGCTGCGCTGGCGCAATTCGACGGCCTGTCCCCGATTCCCGGCTGACCGGGCTGCGGTCAGCACTTGCCGGCGTGGATCTTGGCCAGCAGCGCGGAATCGGCCGGCTCGGTGGCGCCCGGGCGTAGGCCGGCGAGGACCACGGAGATGTCATCGCTGTGCGCGAGCGCGCCGAACTCCGTGCCGATCGCCAGGTCGACGGAATCGTCGGTGCGGTCGTCGCGGTACAGCTCGGTGCACGGCGCCACCAGCCACACCGCCGCGGCGCTGGCCTGTCCGGCCTCGCCGAAGCGGATCTGGCCCTGGCAGTTCAGCCGTGTTGTGGCGTAGACCGGGTCGTTGGCCGCGGCCGGCTGCGCGAATCCCAGGTCCCGCAGCGCGCCCGCGACGTCGGCGGCCTGGCCGCCGCGCCCGCTGGCGTTGAGCACGCGTACTTTGGCGTCGGCCAGTTTGGCTGGCGCGACGTTGACCATCGTGCTGCGCGACACCGGGGTACCCAGATGCGGCTGTCCGGGATCCGCTTGCTCTGGGGGCGGATTGCACACCGTGGCCTCGTGGACCTCCGCCGGACGGGTCAGCGCGATCGTCCACACCACCGCGCTGGCAACTAGCAGCACGATCAGAAGAGCAACGGCGGGCCGGGCGTTGCGACGGCGAAAGGGGCGCCCGTGCTTGTCGAACGCTGTACCTTCAGTGATTTGCGCGACCACGTACGCACTCTAAGGCCCGGTGTTTAGCGCGAGGTAGCGCGGTTAAATGCGTAGTGTGACGTAAATCACACTTGAAGACTTTGCAATACGGGCACGAATCGTTTTGCGGATGCGTTCGACGCTGGTACAAAGCTTTGCTTGCAGGGTTACGAGGGGACAGACGATGGCCACTGATTACGACGCCCCACGGCGTACCGAAACCGATGACGTTTCAGAGGACTCCTTGGAGGAGCTCAAGGCACGGCGAAACGAAGCGGCGTCGGCGGTCGTTGACGTCGACGAGTCAGAGTCCGCCGAGTCGTTTGAGCTGCCTGGCGCCGACTTGTCCGGCGAAGAGTTGTCGGTCCGGGTGATTCCCAAACAGGCCGACGAGTTCACCTGTTCGAGCTGCTTTCTGGTGCAACACCGCAGTCGCCTGGCCAGTGAAAAAGGCGGCGTGATGATCTGTACGGACTGCGCGGCCTGATGGTCGCCGAAGTTGCCGACTAGCTGCGCAACGCCGACAACACCCGCTCTGGGTAGCGGGAGCTCACCAGCCAATACGGCGTCGGATCGTCGGCGTCGTCCAAAACCACCAGAACCATTGGGCCGACCCAGCCGCGGTGCAGCACGTAGGCCGCCGGATCGAGTTGGCGCCCGAGCGCCGCGGACTTCGCCGAGCGCGGAATGTCGGCCGACCGGGCGATCACGGTGACCGGCAGATGCGCCTCGCCGGCCCATAATTCGACTTCGCCGTCACCGGCGATAACCCGGACCTCGACGCGGCCCAGCCACAACAACGCCCCGGCTGCCACCACGAACAACACCGCAAACGGGAGCCAGTCCGGCAGGCTTGGCACGCCCATGTTGACCTCGACGGCGATCAGCCCGGCTAGGCCGAAACCCAATGGCCACCACCACCACGGCACCCACAGCCGCTCGCGATACCGCACGCTTTGCGGCGTGACTGGCGTCCCTGACACCCGGTCAAGGGTAATCTGTGGCCCCGTGTCGACCAGTCTGGCGGTTGTTCGTCTCGACCCCGGGCTCCCGCTGCCCGCCCGGGCCCACCACGGCGATGCCGGCGTGGACCTCTACAGCGCAGAAGACGTCGAGCTCGCGCCCGGACACCGTGCGCTGGTGGGAACCGGGATCGCGGTGGCCATCCCGGTCGGGATGGTGGGGCTGGTGCATCCGCGATCCGGATTAGCTGCGCGGGTAGGACTTTCGATCGTCAACAGCCCCGGCACCATCGATGCGGGTTACCGTGGTGAGATCAAGCTTTCGCTGATCAATCTCGACCCTGCGGCGCCGATTGTCGTCCACCGCGGCGACCGGATCGCCCAGTTGCTGGTGCAGCGCGTCGAGTTGGTCGATCTGGTCGAGGTGTCCTCGTTCGACGAGGCCGGACTGGCCGATACCACGCGTGGCGACGGCGGCCACGGCTCCTCCGGCGGGCACGCGAGTTTGTGAAGCAGTGGGGGCGCCTCCAGCCGCGCAGCGGCGAGGGGGACGAAGCGATGACGAGGAGCGGCGCGGCTGATGGCATTCGGAAGACGTAAACCCAAAGAGCAGCCAGTCGACGAGCCGGCATCCGTGGGCACACACCGGACGCCGGAAGCTCCGGTCGAGAAGCCGGTTGCCGACGACCTCGACGGCCCGTTCGATATCGAGGATTTCGACGACGCCGCGGCGGCCACGGAGGCCCGCCTCGATCTTGGCGCGGTGCTGCTGCCGCTGCCCCCGGGGGCCCAGCTACAGGTCGAACTCACCGAGACCGGCGTCCCGAGCGCGGTGTGGGTGGTGACGGCCAACGGTCGCTTCACCATCGCCGCATACGCCGCTCCCAAGACCGGCGGGCTGTGGCGAGAAGTGGCCGGCGAACTGGCCGAGTCGCTGCGCAAGGACGGCGCAGAGGTGAGCATCCAGGACGGACGCTGGGGCCGTGAGGTGGTCGGCACCGCCGCCGGTGTGGTCCGGTTCATCGGCGTCGATGGCTACCGCTGGATGATCCGCTGTGTGGTGAACGCCTCGGGCGAGACCGTGGACGCGCTGACCGAGGAAGCGCGAAACGCGCTGATCGACACGGTGATTCGTCGCGGCGATACCCCGTTGCCGGTGCGCACTCCGCTGCCGGTGCAGCTGCCCGAGCCGATGGCGACGCAACTGCGTGAGGCGGCGGCCTCCCCGGGCGCGGCGGGCGGACAGCCGGTCGAGCCGACGGAGCCTGACGTCGCAGACCAAGAAGGCGAGGCCGCGCCGACCGAGCGCCGCAGTGCTTCAGGGTCGGCGATGCAGCAGTTGCGTGGCACCAGCGGCTAGCTCAGGCGTCGTCAAGCGCCGCCAGACAGGCGGCACCGAGCGCGGCCGGGTCCGCACCGATCTGATCCAGGGTTACCGTGCGCAGCGCCGCGTGCGGCGCGACAGCGGCCCAATGACGCCCGACTTCGAGCGGGTGGATCGGGTCGTCGCCGGCCGCGGCGACTCCCATCGGCGCCGCCAGCTGCTGGAGTTGCGCGTCGGTCGGGGCCACGTAGCCGGCCGCCTCGTCCATCGCGTCGGGCAGATGCGGCCACTGGCTTCGCCACGACCGGGTCAGCTCGTCGGCCAGCCACGCCGGGCTGGACGCACGCATCTGCGCCGTCGTCGCTTCCAGGCCGTCCTCGCGCAGCTGTTGAGCCGAGTACCGTGCCGCGATCGCGGCCGGCGAACTGCCCGGTGCCCCCGTCCAGGCCGGCAGCGCGGCGAGCACCGCGACCGTGCGCTGTGGATGCCGCAACGCCCACGCAACGGCCACCGCCGCGCCGATCGACACACCGCCGACCACGATCGGACCCTCGCGCGCGGCGTCATCCAATTCACTCAGATAGCCGGCGATCAAACGGGTCGGCTGCGGTGGTGGCGCCAGCAAGGTCGCGCCGGCGTCGCGCACCAGTCTGCCGAAGGCCCGGGTGATGTAGTCGTCGTCGGATCCCGTTCCCGGCAGCACGACGGCGCGCACTGCGCGAAGGTCGATAGCCACCCCTAGATATTGCCTGGGCGATGCTTGGCGTTTGGGGAACCATCGGGTCTACGGCGTCCGTTGTCGTGAGAGGATCGGCGTACCCGGTCCGGTATGAACCATTGACGACGCTCAGGAGAGGCCATGGCGGCGGAAGGTTATCTGCGCCGGCTGACTCGGCGGTTGACGGAGGACCCCGAGCAGCGTGATGCCGAGGATTTGTGCGACGAGGCGGTGACGACCGGCGCGCAGCGGGCGATCGATTGCGAGCGCGGCCAGGAGGTCACCGTGGTCGGAACGCTGCGCAGCGTGGAATGCAAGGGCAAAGGGTGCGCCGACGGTGTTCGCGCCGAATTGTTCGACGGAACCGACACCATCGAGCTGGTGTGGTTGGGGCAGCGCAGGATTCCCGGCATCGAGTCGGGGCGCACGCTGCGGGTGCAGGGCCGGCTCGGCAAGCTGGAGAACGGCGCCAAGGCGATTTACAACCCGCACTACGAGATTCAGCGGTGAGGCACTCTCGGTGAAGCGTGCGACCGACGCCGGCGACACGGCTGACGCCGTCGACGGCGAAGTAGATACGGCGGACGTCGACCGCACCCCGGCCGACCGGGTGATGGAACAGCTGGGCGGCGTAGCGGGCATCATTTACTCGTCGGTGCCGGTGCTGGTCTTCGTGGGTACCTCGCGGCTGACGGGCCTGGCCGCGGCGGCCGGCGCGGCGCTCGGCGTCGCCACGCTGATCCTGCTGTGGCGACTGGTGCGGCGCGAGTCGGCCCAGCCGGCGGTGTCCGGGCTCATCGGCGTCGCCGTCTGCGTGCTGATCGCCTATCTGCTGGGGGAGTCCAAGGGCTATTTCCTGCTCGGCATCTGGACATCACTGATCTGGGCCGCGGTGTTCGCGGTGTCGATCCTGATCCGGCGGCCGGTCGTCGGCTACCTGTGGAGCTGGCTGCACGGACACGATCGGCAGTGGCGTGATGTGCGTCGCGCGGTGTACGCCTTCGACCTCGCCACGCTCACCTGGGTGCTGGTGTTCGGCGCCCGTTTCGTGGTGCAGCGGGTGCTCTACGACACCAACCACACGGGGTGGCTGGTGGTGGCACGCATCGCGATGGGCTGGCCGCTGGCCGCGGCGGCGGCGTTGGTGACCTTCCTCGCGATCAGGGCGGCACAGCGCGCCATCGACGCCGTCTCCGTCACTCCTGCGGCAGTAGAAGCTGGCGCAGTTCCTCTTCCGCCTCGGTGACGGCGACGAACAACAGTTCGTCGCCTCCTTCGAGCGGCTCGTCGTCCTGCGGCACGATCACCCGCGGTCCACGCAGAATCGTCACCAGAGCGACGTCGCGGGGCAACTGCAGCTTGCGCACCGGCTTGCCGCCCCACGGGGTGTTGTCGGGCAGTGTGATCTCGACCAGGTTGGCCTGACCCTTCCGGAACTCCATCAGCCGCACCAGGTCTCCGACTGCGACGGCCTCCTCGATCAACGAGCACAGCATCCGCGGGGTGGACACCGCCACGTCGACGCCCCAGGCGTCGGTGAACAGCCATTCGTTGCGGGGGTCGTTGACACGGGCCACCACCCGCGGCACCGCGAATTCGGTCTTGGCGAGCAGGCTGAGCACCACGTTGGCCTTGTCGTCGCCGGTGGCGGCGACCACCACGTCGAATTCATGTAGCTTCACTAACTCGAGCGTGCTCACTTCGCAGGCGTCCCCGAGCTGCCAGTGCGCCGCCGGGATGGCGTCGACCTCGATGTGTTCGGGCTTGCGTTCGATCAGCGTGATGTCGTGCTGGTTCTCGATCAGCTCGCGGGCGACCGAGCGGCCGACCGCGCCTGCGCCGGCGATAGCTACCTTCATTGGCGCCACTCCTCAAAGACTGCGACGCAGGCGTCGCAGACGAAGTCGTCGTCGGCGCGTTTCATTCGAGATCCTCGCTTGGCGGCAACGCCGCGATGGCCATGGCCTCGGCCGCACGTCCGGAGATCGCCGCGATGTAGACCTGATCACCGGCCTGGATCACCGTCTTGGGTTCGGGCAGTACGCCGGTACCGAATCGGATCAGAAATGCCACCCGTGCGCCGGTGGCCCTCTCCAGATCGGTGGCCGCGTGGCCCACCCAGTCTTCGTGCAGGACAACCTCGACCACGGCGACCGTCCCGGTCGGATCCCGCCACCGGGCGGTCTCGCTTTCCTGGGTGAGCGCGCGCAGCAGCCGGTCGGTGGTCCACGGCACGGTCGCGATGGTGGGAATGCCCAGACGTTCGTAGACCTCGGCACGTTTGGCGTCGTAGATCCGCGCGACAACCCGCCGGACGCCGAAGGTTTCCCGGGCCAACCGGGCCGAAATGATGTTGGAGTTGTCGCCGGAGGACACCGCGGCGAACGCGTCGGCATCTTCGATACCGGCCTTCAGCAGCACGTCCCGGTCGAACCCCAAACCGAGCACGCGTTGACCGGCGAACTCGGGACTCAGCCGGCTGAACGCGCTGCTGTCGCTGTCGATCACAGCGACGTCGTGGCCGATCCGCGACAGTCCGTCAGCCACCGACGAGCCCACCCGGCCGCATCCCATCACAACCACTCGCACTTGAGGTCCTCTCGGCCCGACCAGCCGCAGTGGCCAGCCGGTATGGGAGACATTCTCGTCTAAGGAACCGTACCGGC
>DASXJI010000464.1:0-3684 GCA_036497495.1 Mycobacterium sp. | reverse complement strand
CCGTCGAACCCGCCGTGCATGTATCGAAGCGCTGCAGGCGTTCCCGACGGCGGACTGCTGGGCGCGATGCATATCAGCCAACCGGGTGCTCACCAATTCGTGGAGCGAATCTCCACCCGCGGTTGGGGCACGCTCCATCTGCAGTCGGCCGGCGCGCTGGTCAACTCCGGACAGGCCAGCGTGAATCTGGTCGCGGCGATTCCCTCACTGCACGCCGCGTTGACCGCGATGATTTCGATCTTCCTGTGGCGGCGGGTCAGGCGCGGCTGGCGTCCGCTACTGGTGGCGTACCCGTTGGCGATGGCGTTCGTACTGGTGTACTCGGCCGAGCATTTCGTCGTCGACATCGTGCTGGGCTGGGCGCTCGCCGCAGCGGTGTCAGTACTCCTCGACTTCCTCGACTCGTGGTGGTCGCGGCGCCGTGCTTCGACGTCAGCTGCCGGTGCCCTGGCTCAGCCAACGAGCAATCTTGGTCGCAGACTCCCCGTAGAAGACGCGATAGACCTGCTCCGCGACGTAACCGATGTGCGGCGTGGCGACCACGTTGTCCAGCGATCGCAGCGGGTGCCCCGCAGGCAACGGCTCGACGTCGAAGACATCGAGGCCTGCGCCGCCGAGTCGCTGCGACCGTAACGCGCCGACGAGAGCCGACTCGTCGACAATCGGGCCTCGAGATGTGTTGACTAGCAATGCTGTCGGCTTCATTAGAGCCAACTCGGCGCTACCGACCAGGCCACGAGAGCGCTCGCTGAGCACCAGATGGATGGTCAACACATCGGCGCGGCTGAACAATTCGTCTTGGGAAACGTAGGTCGCGCCGGCTTGCTCGGCGGCTTCGGGTGTCAGGTTCGCGCTCCACGCGATGATGTCCATGCCGAACGCCTTGCCCACTTGGGCCACTCGGCTGCCGATTCGTCCCAATCCGAGCACGCCCAGCACGGTGCCGCCCAGTTGCGGGCCGACGGAGGTTTGCCAGCCCCCGGCGCGCACCGACTCGGACTCGTCGACGATCCGGCGGGCGACGGCAAGGATCAGCGCCCAGGTGAGCTCGACCGTCGACTCCACGTAGCCACCGGTGGTGCTCACGTAGATGCCGCGTTCCTTGGCTGCCGCGACGTCGACGGCGGCGTTGAACGGCCCGGTCGAGGCGATCATTTTCAGCCGCGGCAGGCGCTCGATAATGTCACGCGGCAACGGTGTGCGCTCCCGCATGACGCACACCACGTCGAACGGCGCCAGCCGCTCAACGACGGCGTCCGGGTCGGCGAGGTGATCATTGAACACGGTGATCTCGGCCCGGGCCGCCACGTCGGACCAATCGGCCATGCTCAATGCGACGTTCTGGTAGTCATCGAGGATCGCGACCCGCATTGTGCCAATCTCGCATATCCGGTTTGGCCGTCAGTCGACGCGGGTAGACATCCCCACGCGAGGCAGCAGTGCCCCGAGCAAAGGAGCTGAAGCGCATGGGAGCCCACGAAAAAGTGAGCAACAAGATCGATGACGTCGCCGGCAAAGCCAAGGAAGGTCTTGGCAAGGCCACCGACGACGACAAGACTCGCTCCGAAGGCAAGCTTGACCAGGCGAAGTCCAGCGTCAAGGATGCCGCCGAGCACGTGAAGGACGCCTTCAAGAAGTAACTACAACGAGCCAGCGCAGAGGACGGCCACCGGTGGACCCGACCCCGGTGGCCTTCCGCCTGTCTAAAGGCACCTTGCAACGGGCTTTGCGTGGGATCGGCGGAAACGGGTAACCGAGGACCTACTGCAAAGGAGCGGAAATGATCGGAACGGTTGTCGGAGCAATCTTCGTCGGGCTGATCATTGGAGCGCTTGCGCGCCTCATTCTTCCGGGCAAGCAAAACATCGGCGTCATCATGACGATTCTGCTTGGCGCCATCGGGTCGTTTGCCGGATCGTGGGTCACCTACAAGCTGGTCTACCCTTCGGAGCGTGGCGGATTCGCGCTTACCGCCTTCCTGGTCGGAATCATCATCGCCGTCGTTTTGATTGCTGTTTACGTCGGCATCACCGGCAAACGGGGCAGCAACACCACTCGATGAGTTTGTGTCGTCAAGGCGCGGTCCAGTGCACGCCAGCGATGTTGCTTTCGACGGGCTCGTTCACGCCGAAGACAAACGGAGCGAATATCACCTCGCGACCGTCCGGATCGCTATAGGTGACCGATCCGGTCGCCGCCCAGTACGGGTGAGACTCAACAGGATCGACTCCTGCGGCCACCAGCCGCGCAGTCGCTCGCTGCTGAGCCGCGGTATCGGGGAAATACAGGCACAGCTGCTCATGACTGTCGACCGCCAACGGTTCGATGGCCTCCACGATCTCGAAGGTAAGACTCGATCCAGGAAGGCCGAATATCGCTCCGTTGCTGCCATAGCTCTCACCGAACGTGGCGCACAGTGGAAGGCCGACCAAATCGCGGTAGAAGCGAACGGTTTCCTCGAAATGCGCCGAACGCCGGGCAAATCGGAGCGCGCCGATCGAACTCAATTCCTCAGGCCAGCGATTGCCCGACGACATGATGGTTTGTGACATGGCTACGACGCTAAGACCTCAACCATTATTGAGGTCAAGGGTTACGTCTTTGTTCTCTGCGCTAGCGTCGGGGTCATGCCCGAGATAGATCTGGAAACCCTGTCGACGCCCGAGCATGGCTACACCGTCGACGATAGTGATGATGACGACCCCGTCTTGCTTGATCGAGACGGCGAACACATCGATACGTGGCGCGAGCGATATCCCTACGACCACCGCATGCCGCGCGATGAATACGAGCACCTGAAACGACGCCTGCAAATCGAACTGCTCAAGCTGCAACAACACGGCAAACGCACCGGCGCCCGTCACGTGATCGTGTTCGAGGGTAGGGACGCGGCGGGCAAGGGTGGCACCATCAAGAGATTCATGGAGCACCTCAATCCGCGTAGCGCGAGGGTTGAGGCATTGGAGAAACCATCCGAACGCGAACAGACGCAGTGGTATTTCCAACGCTACATCAGCCACCTTCCGGCGGGCGGCGAGATGGTTCTCTTCGACCGGTCCTGGTACAACCGCGCCGGTGTCGAAAAGGTAATGGGCTTCTGCACGCCCGAGCAACACGCTGAATTCCTGCGGCAGGCACCGCTTTTCGAAGAGATGCTGGTCAACGACGGCATCAGCTTGACCAAGTTCTGGTTCTCGGTGTCACCGGCCGAACAACGCACCCGGTTCGCCATCCGACTCGTAGACCCGGTACGGCAGTGGAAGTTTTCGCCGACCGACATGGAGTCGCTGGACAAATGGGATGACTACACCGCCGCGAAAGAAGAGATGTTCGCCGCGACCGATACCGATCCCGCGCCGTGGATCGTCGTCAAGAGCAACGACAAGAAGCGCGCCCGCATCAACGCCATGCGTTACTTGCTCGCAAAATTCGACTACGACGACAAGGACGCTGACGTCGTCGGCGAGCCGGATCCGTCGATCGTGGGACGGGCGTTGGCCGACTGAGCCATTCGACCGGCGCCCGGTCTTTGCAATGCCTGCCGCGGCAGGCATCCTTACCGATATGCATCAAATCAACGGAGTCCGCGATCCCGCGACAAGTTTCCCGCTTGACATCGCTACCGACGACACGGGTGAACGCCGGCAAGCGAACCGCGCCGTCGCCATCAGCGCCTTGGGACTG
>DASXJI010000463.1:0-2449 GCA_036497495.1 Mycobacterium sp. | reverse complement strand
TGCTCGGGTCGGCGATGCCGAGCAGGTCATCAAGCAGCAGCGCGTCCTCAGGGTCTGCGTCTGGAATTTGGTCTCGCACTCGGGCGCGGGCCGCCTGCCCGTCAAGACCCTCGACGCCGGTGGCCGCCCGAAGCAGACGCGCCACGGCATGAAATGGGACCTGGCTGGTGTGTGACTCACAGAAGGCGCTGAACACCTCCACATCCTGAACCGCTGCCATCGCGGCGACCTCGCGCACCAGACGGCTCTTGCCGATGCCGGGTTCGCCGACCACCTCAACAACAGCGCCATGTCCAACGAGTGCGCGGTCCAACGAGCCCTCGACGGCGGACATTTCCCACCGGCGACCCACCAGCTTCGACTCAGCACGGCCAACAGGGCGACGCTCTTCCGACACGCTCAGCAACCGTTGGGCGTAAATGGCTCGATCGGTGCCCTTGATGTGGACAAGCTCAGCCGCACCGAGCGCGACCGCGTCTTCGACCAGCCGCGCAGTCGACGCACTCACCATCACTCCACCGGGCGGAGCGACCGATTCCATTCGTTGCGCCATGCCCACTTGCTCGCCGATCGCGGTGTAGCCCAACGACGTTGAGCCGACTTCGCCAGCGATGACCTGACCGGAATTGAGACCAACACGCAACCGCAGGTCTATACCGTCGCGGTCCTTGACCTCAGTAGCCAACCGGATGGTCTCCTCTTGGATGCCCAGCGCCGCGAGACAGGCACGAAGAGCGTGGTCTTCCAAGGCAACTGGCGCACCGAACACCGCCATGATGCCGTCACCGGTGAACTTGTCCACCGTGCCGCCGTAACGCTGCACCACCACCGAAGCACGGGTGACCAACTCGGTCATGATCTCCCGTAGCCGCTCTGTGCCCACAGCCGCAGCGATGTCCATCGAATGGACTACGTCGGCGAACAGAATCGTGACCTGCTTGTACTCCGCCCGGGTACCGCCGTCTTTGACTGGTGAGCCACAGCCATGACAAAACCGGGCGTTCTCTAGAGGCTCAGTGCCACACGTCCGGCACGCTGCTATGGCCGTCATTCGACCCTCCGCCGATCCCGGGCCCCAGCGTTTCCAGGGTTCTCTAAGGGTAAGCGGTTGGACACTCCACGAGGAGCCTCAGCGTCGACGGTGATTCCCAGACTGAGTTTTGAGAGTCTCAAATGTCGGTCTTATTCGAGGCACAGTTAGCCATTGCGGCTAGTGGGGAACCACTCACGCCGCCCCATCAAGCCCACGCCGACTGCACTCCCAGACGGGTCTACATCCACGAAATACATTCCGACAAATGCGGCACTCAGCGGCGCCCGCCCACGGTGTGGGCCACGGTAACTCTCCTCGCACCCGCTGAGCGGGTCTGTATTGCTGACCTTGCCGCAGCGGCAAGGTCAAGGGCCGATGGCGGAATTACGTGACATCGTCGGCGATCGGCACGGTGGGTGCGATGTCGCCGTTCAGGGCGCTGTGCCGGCGGCCCCACATCAGGTAATAAGTCAGCGCCACCGCCAACCATCCGCTGAACGCGATCCAGGTGTACCCATGCAGACTGAACAGGATGTAGGCGCAGGCCGCGATCGACAGCAGCGGGGTCACCGGATAACCCGGCACTTTGAAGCCGCGTGGCAGATCCGGCTCCTGAATCCGCAGGATGATCACTCCCGCTGACACCACGATGAACGCCGTCAGCGTGCCGATCGACACTATTTCGGCCAGCCGATCCAACGGCACGACCGCGGCCAGCACCGCCACCGCGAACGCCACGATCATGGTGTTCTGCACCGGCGTCTTCGTGCGCGGATTCACCTTCGCGAACGTCGCCGGCAGCAGCCCGTCGCGGCCCATGGTGAACAGGATCCGGGTCTGGCCGTACAACGTCACCAGCGTCACGGAAAATATCGAAATCACCGCTCCCGCAGCCACAATAGTGCTTCCGGCCGTATTGCCGGTGATGTGGTCCAAGATCACCGCCAGCACCGCTTCTTCGCCCTTGAAATCCTGCCAGCGCTGTGCACCGACGGCGGCAACCGAGACGAGCACATGGATTGCTGTGACGATCAGCAGGGCGGCGATGATCGCGCGGGGCATGGTGTGTTGCGGGTCTTTCACCTCGTCGCCCGCGGTGGACACCGCGTCGAGACCGATGTAGGCGAAGAAGATCGTGCCAGAGGCCAAGCTGATGCCGGATACACCGAAAGGCGCCAGATCCTTGAAGTTGCCGGCGTTGAACGCGGTGAACGCGATCACTGAGAACAACACCAGCACGCTGAGCTTGATCACCACCATCACGGCATTCGCCTTGGCGGATTCGCTTGAACCCCGGATCAACAGCAACGCGCACATCGCCACCAGCGCAATCGCCGGCAGGTTCACGACGCCGGGTTTCGGATCCAACGGCGCCGCTGAAATAGCATGTGGGAGAACAAAACCAAAGACATTGTC
>DASXJI010000462.1:0-21167 GCA_036497495.1 Mycobacterium sp. | reverse complement strand
GTTCGACGCCGCCCGCCCGGTTGGCGCCTGGGTCGACGCGGTGGTGCGCATCTTCATCGGCTCGGCGGTGGTGGTGCTGCCCGCGGTCACCGCTGCGGTCGCCGTGCTGTTGATGCGCACCGAGCCCAATCCGGAGGCCCGGCCCCGGCTGGTGCTCGGCGCGACGATGGTGGCGCTGCCGGTGCTGGGCTTGTGGCATCTGTGGGCCGGCTCGCCAGACACTCCGGCCGGACGCGCGCACGCCGCCGGATTCATCGGCTTCGCCATCGGGGGTCCGCTCTCGGAAGGGTTGACCAAATGGATCTGCGCGCCGCTGCTGTTCATCGGCGCGCTCTTCGGCCTACTTCTGTTGACTGGCACCACGATTCGCGAACTGCCAGACACGCTGCGTTCCATGTTCGGCACCCGGATGTTCGACTACCGCGACGGCGATGAGTACTACGACGAGCTGGGCACGGAAAACGGTGTCGCCGAGGACTTTTCCGACGGGTACTACGACGAGTCCTCGACGTACGGCGACGACGAAGCCCAGGCGTGGCCGTCGAGCGCCGGCCCGGTCGCCCCGGACGACAACCCGACGCTGCCGGAACCCACGGTGTCGCGCAGCCGCAAGCAGCGAGCCGGCGCCCCGAAAAACACTGCCAAGCAAGACTCCCTGGTCGTCGACCGGGTCGTGGAGGGCCCGTACGCGCTGCCGCCGCTGAGCCTGCTGGTGGCCGGCGATCCGCCGAAGAAGCGCAGTACCGCCAACGATCAGATGGCCGATTCGATCAGCTCGGTCCTGCAACAGTTCAAGGTCGACGCCGCGGTCACCGGCTGCACCCGCGGGCCGACCGTCACCCGCTACGAAGTCGAACTGGGCCCCGGCGTCAAGGTGGAGAAGATCACCGCGCTGCAGAAGAACATCGCCTACGCGGTGGCCACCGAGAGCGTCCGGATGCTCGCGCCGATCCCGGGCAAGTCCGCCGTCGGCATCGAGGTACCCAACACCGACCGTGAAATGGTGCGCCTGGCCGACGTTCTCACCGCGCCGTCGACCCGCCGCGACCACCACCCGCTGGTGATCGGGTTGGGCAAGGACATCGAAGGCGACTTCATCTCGGCCAACCTGGCCAAGATGCCGCACCTGCTGGTCGCCGGTTCCACCGGCTCCGGTAAGTCAAGCTTCGTCAACTCGATGCTGGTCTCGCTCCTCACCCGGTGCACACCGGAAGAGGTCAGGATGATCCTGATTGACCCGAAGATGGTGGAACTGACGCCGTATGAAGGCATTCCGCACCTGATCACGCCGATCATCACCCAGCCGAAGAAAGCGGCAGCGGCGCTGGCGTGGCTGGTCGAGGAGATGGAGCAGCGCTACCAGGACATGCAGGCGTCCCGGGTTCGTCACATCGACGACTTCAACGCGAAGGTGCGCAGCGGACAGATCACCGCGCCGCTGGGCAGCCAGCGCGAGTACCGGCCCTACCCGTACGTTGTGGCGATCGTCGACGAGCTCGCCGACCTGATGATGACGGCGCCGCGCGACGTCGAGGATGCCATCGTGCGGATCACCCAGAAGGCCCGTGCCGCAGGGATTCACCTGGTGCTGGCCACTCAGCGCCCCTCCGTCGACGTGGTGACCGGCCTGATCAAGACCAACGTGCCGTCGCGGCTGGCGTTCGCCACGTCGTCGCTCATCGACAGCCGGGTGATCCTGGATCAAGCCGGCGCCGAAAAGTTGATCGGCATGGGCGACGGCCTGTTCCTGCCGATGGGTGCGAGCAAGCCGCTGCGGCTGCAGGGTGCCTACATCACCGACGAGGAGATCCACGCCGTCGTCACCGCCTGCAAGGACCAAGCCGAACCCGAGTACACCGAGGGTGTCACGACGGCCAAGGCCAGCGGCGAGCGCAAGGATGTCGACCCCGACATCGGCGACGACATGGATGTGTTGCTGCAGGCCGTTGAGTTGGTGGTATCCAGCCAGTTCGGCTCGACATCGATGCTGCAACGCAAGCTTCGGGTCGGTTTCGCCAAAGCCGGCCGGCTGATGGACCTGATGGAGACCCGCGACATCGTGGGCCCCAGTGAAGGTTCCAAAGCGCGTGACGTGTTGGTCAAGCCTGAAGACCTGGCCGGAACGCTGGCGCTGATCCGCGGTGGCTCCAGCGCCGACGGCTCGGATGCCGACAGCGAAATCGACTGAGCTGCAGACTAATCGAGCCGAGACGCCTGGTAGTAGTAGATGCTCCAGCCGTCCTCGTTGTGCTTGACCACCAGGCCGAGGAACACGCTGACGAGATGCCCGTCTGGAAACGTGAAGTCGGCGTGGACATATCCGAGCACCTGATCGGCGGCCAGTCGGCGGGCCTGCAGGATCTGGTATTCGACGGTCAGGCCTACCGGTTGGCTCGCGTAATAGTCGATAACGCCTTGGCGGCCAACGCTGTAGGGGCGGAGACCCTGGAAGATGGCGTCCTCGGTGAAGACCTCCGAGACCCGCTCGGGCTGGTGTGCGTCGATGCCGGCCTTCCAGCGGTCCAGGGCATCGCGCAGCGCATCAGTGTCCGGCACTTTGACCTCCATCCACGTGCAGGATCTCGCCGGTGACAAAAGGCGAGTTCTACAGCACGCCCATCCTTCCGCACGGCGTCCACGCACGCCATCGGCGCGAGGGACTCCGCTTCGCTACAGCACCAGCAGCATCCGCGAGTTGCCCAGAGTGTTCGGCTTGACGTAGCTGAGATCCAGGAACTCGGCGACACCGATGTCGTAGGAGCGGCACATTTCCTCGAAAACCTCGGCAGTCACCGGGGTGCCCTCGATCTCGGTGAACCCGTGCCGGGCGAAGAATTCGGTCTCGAAGGTCAACACGAACAGTCGCTGCAGCTGCAATTTACGGGCGATCCGGAGAAGCTGGTTGACGATGGCATGCCCGATGCCGCGTCCCGTCATCGACGGGTCGACGGCGACGGTGCGCACCTCGCCGAGATCGGCCCACAACACATGCAATGCGCCGCAACCGACCACGACGCCTTCGTGCTCGGCCACCCAGAACTCCTGGACGGCTTCATACAGCGTCACCAGGTTCTTTTCCAACAGGATCTTGCCCGCGTAGGTGTCGACGAGGTCCTTGATCACCGGGACGTCAGAGGTTCGCGCGCGCCGGATCGCGGGCCCGTTGGCCGGTGGATCGCTCGCTGCGTTCACGAATTGCACAGTATCGAATCGGGCCAGCCCCGCGATGAGGAGGAGCGGGCATCAGGGCCCGCCCGACGACGATGCTCATCGCGTGGCGCGACGTGGAGCGGGTAATCAGGTCCAGCGCTGCGGTAACCGATATTCTGTTGCCGTGTCGGGACAGCCGCAAACAGGTCCAGTGGTCCCGCGCGTTCGGGTCACCAACCTCGCTAATGTGCTCACGCTGTTACGGCTGGTGCTCGTTCCGGTCTTCCTGCTGGCGTTGTTCGCCGGTAACGGTCACGAAACCGCCAGCCGGATAATCGCTTTCGTCGTTTTCGCGGTCGCTGTCATCACCGATCGTTTCGACGGCGCGCTGGCCCGTAACTACGGCATGGTGACCGAATTCGGCACGATGGCCGACCCGATCGCGGACAAGACGCTGATCGGCGCCGCGCTGATCGGGCTGTCGATGCTCGGTGACCTGCACTGGTGGGTGACGGCCGTCATCCTGGCTCGCGAGGTCGGGATCACGGTGTTGCGGTTTGTGATGCTGCGCCACGGGGTCATCCCTGCCAGCCGTGGCGGCAAGCTCAAGACCCTTGTTCAAGCCGTCGCGATCGGAATGTTCGTGCTGCCGCTGTCGGGTTTTTGGCTGGTGGCCGCATGGGTGGTGATGGCGGCCGCGATCGTGCTGACCGTGCTCACGGGGTTGGACTACGTCGCGTCGGCCGCAAGGGATGCTCGTGGACGACCCGCTGCTCAGTGACGATGCGCGTGGACTGGTCGCCGATCTAACCGTCCGCAAACAGAGCGTCGCGACTGCCGAGTCGCTGACCGCGGGGCTGCTGGCCGCGACGCTCGCCGGCGTGCCCGGTGCCAGCGAGGTCCTGCGTGGCGGCCTGATCACCTATACCGAGCACACCAAGGTCGTGCTGGCCGGCGTCGCGCCGCAGATTCTCGAGGAGGTGGGCCCGGTGGCGGGGCCGACCGCCCGAGCGCTGGCCGTCGGCGCGCGCCAACGCTGCGATGCCACCTGGGGCATCGGGTTGACCGGCGTCGCCGGACCCGAGCCGCACGGCGGGCATGCAGTGGGCACGGTGTTCATGGGTCTGGCCGGCCCGGTCGACACCGAGGTGATCGAGCTGAAGCTCACCGGAACGCGCTGGGACATCCGAATCTCGGCGGTGCGCGAGTCAATCAGCAGGTTGCGGGCGCTTGTCGCGGCCGAGTAAGCCAGCCCGGGAACCATTGACTGCGCGGCGTGCGTTGACCTGATGAAGAATCAAGCTGACCGGAGTTAAGGAGAGCGCGATGGCGTCATTGCTACGCGAAGTCCTCGGCGACGTACTGCGTCGTGCCCGTACCAAGCAAGGCCGGACGCTGCGTCAGGTATCCGACTCCGCGCGAGTCAGCCTGGGGTACCTGTCCGAAGTCGAGCGCGGCCGCAAAGAGGCTTCCAGCGAGCTGCTCAGCGCGATCTGCGACGCTTTGGACGTGCCGTTGTCTCAGCTGCTCGTCGACGCCAGCGAACAGCTGGGCCGCCGGGAGCGGGCCATGGCGAGCGCCCGGAGTGCGGCCAACATCGACGCCAGCACCAAGGTCGTCATTCCGTCGGTCGTCTCGATGGCCGTCGCCTAGCCCGCCTAGCGAGGGTGTGGCAATCGTGGCGGAGACGATAAGTTGAGCCTCAGAGCAGACACCTACACACAAAGGCGGAGCTAACCCATGGCCAATCCGTTCGTCAAGGCGTGGAAGTACGTCATGGCGCTGTTCAACGCGAAGATCGACGAACACGCCGACCCGAAAGTGCAGATCCAGCAGGCCATCGAGGAGGCGCAGCGTCAGCACCAGGCGCTGACTCAGCAGGCTGCACAGGTGATCGGCAACCAGCGCCAACTCGAGATGCGGCTCAACCGCCAACTGGCCGACATCGAGAAGCTTCAGGTCAATGTTCGGCAGGCCGTGACGCTGGCCGACCAGGCCACCGCCGCGGGAGACACCGCCAAAGCCACCGAATACAACAACGCCGCGGAGGCGTTCGCGGCGCAGCTGGTGACCTCCGAGCAGAGCGTGGAAGACCTCAAGGCATTGCACGACCAGGCGCTGGGCGCTGCCGCACAGGCCAAGAAGGCCGTCGAGCAGAACGCGATGGTGCTGCAGCAGAAGATCGCCGAGCGCACCAAGCTGCTCAGCCAACTGGAGCAGGCCAAGATGCAGGAACAGGTCAGCAAGTCGCTACGGTCGATGAGCGAGATCGCCGCGCCCGGTACCACCCCGAACCTCGACGAGGTGCGCGACAAGATCGAGCGTCGCTACGCCAACGCGCTCGGCCAGGCTGAGCTGGCCCAGAGTTCGGTGCAGGGCCGGATGATCGAGGTCGAGCGGGCCGGTGTGGAGATGGCCGGTCACTCGCGGTTGGAGCAGATCCGGGCGTCGATGCGCGGCGAGGCGTTACCGGCCGGCGGCGCGGCGAGTGATTCCGCGGCTGCGCCGAGCACCCCGGCAGCGGCCCCGACGGCTGCGCCCACCGAGAAGCCCCTCGGTCAGTAAGGGACGAGCACTTCGATGGCGGTGCAACCCGGTCGCAATTCCGCGTGGCGGACATTGCTGATGCGCGGCCTCGACACGGCCAGCGACCTTTCCGAGCTGTTAGTCCAGAAGGTCAGCGCCGCCATCGATCCGCGGGAACGGCAACTGCGTCGTAGGCGCCGCGCGCTGCGCTGGGGTCTGATTTTCAGCGCGGGGTGCGTGTTCTGGGGCGTAGTGACGGCGATCCTGGCGGCGTGGGGCTGGTTCGCGCTACTGCTGGAAATCACCGGCGGAGTCGCTGTCGCGCAAGCGATGATCGCCACGCTGCTGCTGATCCGCTACCGCTGGCTAAAAGCCGATCCGCTGCCCGCGCAGCGGCCCACCAATATTCGGCGCCTGCCGCCGCCGAGTTCGGCGGCCCGACCGGCGATGTATGCGCTCGGCGCCTCCGAGCGGGGCTTCTTCTCGTTGCTCGGGGTGATGGAGCGCGGCAACATGTTGCCCGACACCGAGATCAGTGAGCTGACCGCGGCGGCCAAAAAGAGCTCGGCCGCCATGGCGGCGACTGCCGCCGAGGTGGTGTCGATGGAGCGTGCGGCCAATGGCACGCCGCAGTCCCGCTCGTATCTGGCGCCCACCATCAATGCGTTTACCGCGCAATTGAGTGCCGGGGTGCGTCAGTACAACGAAATGGTCACCGCAGCAGCGCAATTGGTGTCATCGGCGAGCGGTGATCGCGGCGCCGCATTGGTCGCGTCACGACAGCGCTACCGTGACGAGCTGGTTGGTGCCACCGATCGTCTGGTCGGTTGGGCGCAGGCATTCGACGAACTCGGTGGACTGCCCCGACGGGCGTAGCCGTCAGATGTCCTGGCCGTGGCTGGTCGACTCGTCCCTCGGGCCGTAGCGTTCGATATAGGCCTTCCGCATTTGCTCGTCGCGCTTGCTACGACGCTCGTCGACCAGATCCGGATTCAGACCGTGCACCTGAAGCATGTGGCGGCGCCACACCTTGTTCAGCGCGTGTGAGAAGTACACGAACGGAATGAGGATCGGCAGCGTCATGCTCAGGTGGACGTCGAGCGTCGTCGGGATCAGCCAGAACGGTGCAAGCACCAGCACCGCCGGAACGGCGACCCGTCGCATCATCCGGCCGGTCGCACCTTTGCCGGCCAGATCGTTGCGGACCCAGTCCCGCATCGAGTCGGGTAGCTGCCCGCCCAGGCAGTAGCGGATGAACTGAAACGCGTTGGGCCGTACCCTGCTTTCGGACATCGGAGTTAGAACGACGTCCGCAGCGCCGGCACCACCAGACCGGCGAGGCCGCGCAGGGTTGCCTTGAACATGTCGAAGAAATCGAAGTAGTCGCGCCACAACGTGATCTGTCCGTCGTGGACTTCGAATACGCCGCAGACCCAGAACTGCAGCCGCAGCGGCCCGAAGATCAGCGCGTCGGTGCGTTCGGTGAGTACGGCGGCGCCGTCAGCGGCGATCCGGTGGATCTTCACCTCGAAACCGCTGGCTCCGCCGAGCGAGCTGAACAGTTTCATCGCCTTGCGGCGACCATGGATCGTGGGCAAACCGACGTTCTGGTACACCAGATTTTCGGCCAATGCGGCACCGGCGGTATCGAGGTCGGCGTCCTGCAGCGCATGCAGGAAGACCTCGACGGTGCGGGTGTTTTCGAGAGTCTGCTCGGTCATGATCACCAGCCTAGCGAGCCGCTGTGGCAGGGTGATGCGATGCGCGTCGCCGTGGTGGCCGGGCCGGACCCCGGACACTCGTTTCCGGCCATCGCGCTGTGTCAGCGGTTCGTGGCCGCCGGCGATACCCCCACCCTGCTGACCGGTACCGAGTGGCTGGAAACCGCTCGCGCGGCCGGCGTCGATGCCGTCGAACTGGCCGGGCTCGACCCCACGGCGGACGACGACGACGGCGACGCCGGTGCCAAAATCCACCAGCGCGCGGCTCGGATGGCGGTGCTGAACGTGCCGCAGCTCCAGGCGATGGGGCTGGACCTGGTGGTGTCCGACGTCATCACCGCCTGCGGCGGGATGTCGGCGGAGCTGCTGGGAGTCCCGTGGATCGAACTCAGCCCGCATCCGCTGTACCTGCCGTCCAAAGGCCTCCCCCCGATCGGCAGCGGGCTGGCGCCGGGCACCGGGATCCGAGGCCGGTTGCGGGATGCCACGATGCGCGCGCTGACCGCCCGATCCGTGCAGGCCGGCGCCCGCCAGCGTGCCGAGGTGCGCGTCGGGATCGGTTTGCCGGCAACCGATCCCGGCCCACTGCGCCGGCTGATCGCGACGCTGCCTGCCTTGGAGGTCACGCGTCCGGACTGGCCGGCCGAAGCCGTTCTGGTGGGTCCGCTGCACTTCGAGCCGACCGAGCAGGTGCTGTCCATCCCGCCGGGTTCGGGGCCGGTGGTGGTGGTCGCTCCGTCGACGGCGATGATCGGGACGAAAGGGTTGGATCAGGCCGCCCTGGACTGCCTGGTGCCCGGATCTGGCCTGCCCGCCGGTGCGCGGGTGGTGGTGTCGAGACTTAACGGTCCGGATCTGACGCTGCCGCCGTGGGCGGTGGCCGGGCTGGGCCGTCAAGACGACCTTCTCGCGCATGCCGACCTGGTGATCTGCGGCGGCGGACACGGCATGGTGGCCAAGACGCTGCTGGCCGGCGTGCCGCTGGTGGTGGTGCCCGGCGGAGGAGACCAATGGGAGATCGCCAACCGGGTGGTGCGCCAAGGCACTGGCCGGCTGGTACGGCCGCTGACTGACGAGGCACTGGTCAGCGCAGCCGCCGCGGTGTTGGCGACGCCGAGCTACCGCGACGCCGCGCAGCGCGCCGCGTCCGGTGCGGCCGAGGTCACCGACCCGGTGCAGGTGTGCCGTCATGCGCTCGCGCCTGCCGGGTAGGTAGCTTGGCTGGGTGCGGCTCACGGAATTTCACGATCGGGTGACTCTGCGGTTCGGCGCGACATACGGCGGCTCGGTGCTGGCTGACCACGTGCTGACCACGTTCGGCGGGCGCACCGCCGCACAGGCGATCGAGGACGGAATCGACCCTCGCGACGTATGGCGCGCGCTGTGTGTCGACTTCGACGTTCCCCGCGAACAGTGGTGATCGGACCCTGGACACGCCGGCGGCGCGCCTCCTTGCTTTCGAACACCTGTTCGCTACTGTGGTGATCGTTCGACGGGCCCGACTTGTCGGAGGGCTGCTTTAACGTCACGGCCAACCGACCGAGACCGGTCAAACCGAACAAACGACTACACCGAGAGGTAGCACCATGGCACAAGCCCCAGATCGCGAAAAGGCCCTCGAACTGGCGATGGCCCAGATTGAGAAGAGTCACGGCAAAGGTGCGGTGATGCGCCTCGGTGACGAGGTGCGCCAACCCATCTCGGTCATCCCGACCGGGTCGATCGCCTTGGACGTTGCCCTGGGCATCGGGGGTCTGCCCCGTGGCCGCGTCGTGGAGATCTACGGCCCGGAGTCCTCGGGTAAGACCACCGTCGCCCTGCACGCGGTAGCCAACGCCCAAGCCGCCGGCGGCATCGCGGCGTTCATTGACGCCGAGCACGCTCTCGATCCCGAGTACGCCAAGAATCTGGGCGTCGACACCGATTCGCTGCTGGTCAGCCAGCCGGACACCGGCGAGCAGGCGCTCGAGATCGCCGACATGCTGATCCGTTCGGGTGCGCTGGACGTCCTGGTCATCGACTCGGTGGCTGCACTGGTGCCGCGGGCGGAAATCGAAGGCGAGATGGGCGACAGCCACGTCGGCCTGCAGGCCCGGCTGATGAGCCAGGCGCTGCGGAAAATAACTGGAGCACTGAGCAATTCGGGCACTACGGCGATCTTCATCAATCAGCTGCGCGAGAAAATCGGGGTGATGTTCGGATCACCCGAAACAACGACGGGCGGAAAAGCTTTGAAGTTTTACGCTTCAGTTCGTTTGGACGTCCGGCGAATCGAGACGCTCAAGGACGGTACCGATGCGGTCGGTAACCGCACCCGGGTCAAGGTCGTCAAAAACAAGGTGTCGCCGCCGTTCAAGCAGGCCGAGTTCGACATCCTCTACGGCAAGGGCATCAGCAAGGAAGGTTCGCTGATCGACATGGGTGTGGACCAGGGCTTCGTTCGTAAGTCCGGGTCGTGGTTCACCTATGAGGGCGAACAGCTGGGGCAGGGCAAGGAGAACGCCCGCAACTTCCTGCTGGAGAACGCCGATGTGGCCAACGAGATCGAAAAGAAGATCAAGGAAAAGCTTGGCATCGGTGCGGTAGTGACTGACGACGTGACCAATGACAGCGTCCTGCCCGCTCCCGTCGACTTCTGAGCCATCTCGCGAAGAGCAGGCGCGGGCGCTGTGCTTGCGCCTGCTCACCGCGACGGCGCGGACCCGTGCTGAGCTGGCCGGCCAGCTGGCTAAGCGCGGATACCCCGACGATGTCAGCGCCAGGGTGCTGGATCGGCTGGCCGACGTCGGATTGATCGACGACGCCGACTTCGCCGAACAGTGGGTGCACTCGCGGCTGGCGAACGCAGGAAAAGGCAAGCGCGCGTTGGCTGCTGAGCTGCGTACCAAGGGCGTCGACAACGACGTGATCACCTCGGTGCTCGGCGGCGTCAATCCCGCGGCCGAGCGTGGTCGCGCCGAAGAATTGGTGCGCAAGAAGCTTCGGCGGGAAAACCTCAGTGACGAAGCTGCCGATGCCCGGGTGACCCGCCGACTGGTGGGGATGCTCGCGCGTCGCGGGTTTGCGCAGTCGATGGCCTATGACGTAGTCAGGGTCGAGTTGGCCGGCGAGCGGGAGCGCAGGCGCGTCTAGCTCAGACCAAGGCGGCCGCGTTCTCACGCGCCCAATGGCCGCACCGGCTTTGACGGTTATGTCAGCACAGCTCAGTGCTTCGGCCGTCAAACTTACGGGCACCAGGGTGGAATTGGGCAGTAATTAAGGCCGGGTGGTGGCTCCGCAGGTGGAGCGGGTGGGTTGTCTCCGTCGAAAACGTTTTGAGCTGCATTACCCTGCCCAAACATGACGAACCAGTAGGTGTGACAGATCCCCATATCCCAAACCACCGGGTTAGTGCGGTGATTTCCGGTCTGCGGCAACGGCTGCCCGGGGCACCAGTGACAAGGGCCGTATGGGTCGCGTGGGTTGGCTGGCGTGTTGGGTGGGCAGCCGGGCTGGCCAACCGGCAAGGGACCGCCGGGGCGACCTTGGGCAGTTCCCATACCCACGATCGCTGCCACAGAGCCCCACAACAGCACAGTCGTCGCGAGGCCGGCGATCAGTCGCGTCACGACCTGGGATTATTCCGTGAGCAGGCTGCCGTGTCCATTGGGCGATTCGTTGGGCATTGGGCGACCGCGGGAGCAGCGGTCGTCACAGCTCGCCGTACCATGGGCCAGTGACTTCGACGGCGACATCGGACGCGGCGCCCCCAGCGGCGCCGTCGTTGTCGCACCGCACTTACCAGGTCCGCACCTACGGATGTCAGATGAACGTCCACGATTCGGAGCGGCTGGCGGGCCTGCTCGAGGCGGCAGGCTACCGGCGGGCGCCGGACGGCGACGACGCCGACGTGGTGGTCTTCAACACCTGCGCGGTCCGCGAGAACGCCGACAACAAGTTGTACGGCAACATCAGCCACCTGGCACCGCGCAAGCGGAGCAACCCCGACATGCAGATCGCAGTGGGCGGCTGCCTGGCCCAGAAAGACAAAGACGACGTGCTGCGCAAGGCGCCGTGGGTCGACGTCGTCTTCGGCACCCACAACATCGGTTCGTTGCCGACATTGCTCGAACGGGCCAGGCACAACAGGGTCGCCCAGGTTGAAATCGCCGAGGCGTTGCAGGAGTTTCCGTCCGCATTGCCCGCTGCTCGCGAATCTGCCTACGCCGCTTGGGTTTCCATTTCAGTGGGCTGCAACAACAGCTGCACGTTTTGCATCGTACCGTCGTTGCGCGGCAAGGAAGTCGACCGCAGCCCGAACGACATTCTGGCTGAGGTGCGCTCGCTGGTGGACGACGGCGTGCTAGAAGTCACGCTGCTGGGCCAAAACGTCAACGCGTACGGGGTGTCGTTCGCCGACCCGCGGATACCACGCAACCGCGGCGCGTTCGCCGAGTTGCTCAGCGAATGCGGACGCATCGAAGGCCTTGAGCGCGTGCGGTTCACCTCGCCGCATCCGGCTGAGTTCACCGACGACGTCATCGAAGCGATGGCGCAGACGCCGAACGTCTGCCCGGCGCTGCACATGCCCCTGCAGTCCGGGTCGGACCGAGTGTTGCGCGCGATGCGGCGGTCCTACCGGGCCGAGCGCTACCTCGGCATCATCGATCGGGTGCGCGCGGCGATGCCGCACGCCGCGATCACCACCGACCTGATCGTCGGATTCCCCGGTGAAACCGAGGACGACTTCGCGGCGACATTGGATGTCGTTCGGCAAGCCCGGTTCGCCAGCGCCTTCACTTTCCAGTACTCCAAACGTCCCGGCACCCCCGCGGCCGGACTGGACGGTCAGCTTCCGAAAGTCGTTGTGCAGGAACGCTATGAGCGGCTGATAGCGCTCCAGGATCAGATCGCACTGGAAGAGAACCGCAACCAGATCGGCCGGACCGTCGAACTGTTGGTGGCCACCGGCGAGGGTCGCAAGGACAGCAGCACCGCCCGGATGAGCGGACGCGCACGAGACGGTCGCCTGGTCCATTTCACACCCGGCGAGCAGCAGGTGCGCGCGGGCGACGTCGTCACCACCACCATCACCCGGGCCGCCCCGCATCACCTGATCGCCGACGGCGATGTCATCAGCCACCGCCGCACCCGCGCCGGTGACGCCGCGGGGCGACGTCCATCCGGAGTGGGCCTGGGCATGCCGGGTCTCGGGCAACCCGCGGCGGCGCCAGAGCCACAGGGCTGCACTCGATGAGCCAGAACGAGCCGAAGCGAGGCGAGTTCGACGCGTTCCGCGACGACATCGAAGCGGCCGAACGCCGTATCGCACGCGAAATAGAGCCGGGTGCACGAGCTTTGGTTGTTGCCATTTTGGTGTTCGTGTTGATCGGGTCGTTCATATTGCCGCACACCGGCGACGTCCGCGGATGGGATGTGCTGTTCTCTACGCGGGGCGCCGGCAAAGCGGCAATAGCCCTGCCGTCACGCGTATTCAGTTGGCTCGCTTTGGTTTTCGGCGTTGGATTTTCGATGCTGGCGCTGTTGACCCGGCGGTGGGCGCTGGCCTGGGTCGCGCTGGCGGGTTCCGCGGTGGCCAGCGCCGCCGGTTTACTGGCGGTCTGGTCACGACAGACGGTGTCCTCTGGACACCCGGGTCCTGGTATCGGGCTGTTCGTGGCCTGGATTGCCATCATTGTGCTGACCTTTCACTGGGCGCGGGTGGTCTGGTCGCGCACGATCGTGCAGCTCGCCGCCGAAGAACAGCGCCGTCGAGCCGCAGCGCATCTGCAGGCCCGAACGTTGCTGGAAACCCTCGACGACCCTGACCGCGCTGGCCCGCCGAAGCCCAACGGCACGGCGCAGCCGCCGGGCTAGCGCTTGCGGGTCAGCGCATCGGCCGCGGCCTCGGCCCATTGCCGCCACTGTTCGGCGTTGGCCTTGGCTTCTTCGGCTTCCTTGGAACGTCCTGCCGCCGCGGCTTTTTGGGCCTGGCGCTCGAACTGCTCGGCACGCTCCCGGAACTGCTCGGCACGCGCCTGAGCCTGCGGGTCGGGGCCGGAGGGCTCGGCGGCGTCGCGCACCTTTTTCTCCACCGCACGCAGTCGACGCTCGAGGTCAGCCGACCGCTCCCGGGGAACCTTGCCGATCGCGTCCCATTTGTCGCCGATCGTCCGCAAGGCAGCCCTGGCCGCTTCGGGATTGCTGGTGTCGAGCTTTTCGGCCTCCGACAGCAGCGCCTCCTTGGCGGTGACGTTCGCGACGAATTCGGCATCCCGCTCGGCGGTCGCGGCATTGCGGGCCTTGAAGAAGGTGTCCTGGGCGGCTTTGAAGCGGTGCCACAGGGCGTCATCGACGTCGCGGGCCGCGCGCCCGGCGGCCTTCCAGTCGACCAGCAGCTTGCGGAATTCGGCGCTGGTCGCACCCCAGTCGGTGGAGTCGACGAGTTCTTCGGCTTTGACGCAGAGCTTTTCCTTGGCCTCGCGGGCACCTGCCCGATCGCGATCCAGTTCCGCGAAATGCGATCCGCGCCGTCGGTTGAACGTCTCTCGCGCCGCCGAATAGCGCTTCCACAGCGCATCGTCGGTTTTGCGGTCCAGGCCGGTAATTGTCTTCCACTCGTCCAGGATCGAGCGCAACCGGTCGCCCGCGACTTTCCATTGCGTCGACGTGTTGGCCAGCTCCTCGGCCTCGACGGCCAGAGCCTCTTTACGCGCGGTTTGGGCAGCGCGATGCTCGTCGCGACGAGTGCGGTCGGCCGCGGCGGTGGCTTCGGCGTGCTCGGCGATCCCGGCCAGCCGAGCGGCCAGCGCATCGACGTCTCCGAGCACATTCGCGCTCGGCAATGTCTCGGCCAGGCCGGCGGCGGTGGCTTTGATCTTGCGTGCATCGCCGGTACCGGCGGCCAATCGCTCTTCAAGCAACGCGATTTCGGTGCTCAGGTCCTCGAAGCGGCGACCGAAGTGGGCGAACGCCGCTTCGTTGTCGCCCGCCTGCCAGGATCCGATGGTTCGCTCGCCGGCAGCGCTGATCAGCCACACCGTTCCGTCGTCATCCACGCGGCCGAATCGGTGTGGGTCACTGGCGGGCGCCGACGCAATCGGGTGCGGGTTGGGGCGGGGCGTCGGTTTGGGCCCGGGCCGCGGTCCGGGCCGCGGGGTGGGCCGGGGTTCATTGTGTGGCTCGTCAGTCATCATGAGCTGCCGTTACCTACCCTTCGCGCGGTTTTTGGCCGCGCACCTGCCGCGCATTGCGGCGCCGTCGACACGAGGTGCTTCTGTCAGCACCTCAACAGTATTGAAGCAGCTTGTTCCACGACGTGGCCCGAGTTGACAGCGCAGGCCTTGGTGTTAGCCATGATTACCCCTCATTGGCGAAACAATTTATGGCTTGAGGCGGGTAAATCATGGCGCTAACGCTGTGGGCGAGGGTGGTCGGCCCAGCCGCTGAGCTGTAGCCGACGGCCGGCTGCCAACCCCCTAAGCTGTAGACCAACTGGTCATGAACGGGCGGTGAACGATGTCGAAAGCGGACTATGCGGCGCTTATCGCGCTGTGCGCCGCTCTGGCGTCTGCGATCGGCGACGTCATCCGTCAGCGGTCGGCCCAGGAGATCACCGACAAGGAGGTAGGCCATCTCGAACTCTTCAGGTTGTCGGTACGCGACCCCCGCTGGTGGCTCGGCGGTATGGGGGCTATCGGGAATTACAGCCTGCAGGCCGCCGCGCTCGCCTTGGGATCGGTGATGCTGGTGACCGCATTGCAGGTCACCTCGCTGCTGTTCGCGCTCCCAATCTATGCGCGGTTAGCCCATCACCGTGTGACGCGCTGGGAGTGGTTCTGGGCGGTGATGCTGGCCGGCGCGCTAGCGGTGCTGGTCACGGTCGGTGACCCTGGTGCCGGGAGTTCGCGCGGCACGCTGGGAACTTGGGCGGCGGTGGCCGTCGTGGTGGGTCCGATCCTGGTGGCATGCGTGCTGGGGGCGCGGATCCGGGCCGACAGCACGATCGCACCGGTGCTGCTGGCGGTGGTGGCCGGCTCGTCGCTGGCACTGTTCGCGCTGCTGACCAAGGGCGCCATCGGCGCGGTATCGGGTGGGCTCGGGGCATTTCTTCGCGCGCCTGAGTCCTACTGTCTGATACCGGCCGCGTTGGCGGGAATGATCTTTCAGCAGTCGGCCTTTCGCGCCGGTGCGCTGACCGCCTCGCTGCCGACGGTGACCGTCGCCAAGCCGATGGTGGCATCGATGCTCGGTGTGGTCGTGTTGGGCGAGACGCTGAACACCAGTGGGCCAAGGGTGTTGACGCTGCTCATCGCCGGAGTGCTGGTGGCCGTCGCGACGATCGCGTTGGCCCGCGGTGAGGCGGCCACCGTGGCGGCCGGCGCCGGGCACGACGTGGTCCTGCGTGACGAAGCGGTGTCGAATCGCTAGCTGGGACGCGCGGCGCAAAGGTTTTCATAGCGCACGTCAGTACGGTGGCGTGGAAGATATCGGGCAAGGAGGGTAGGTCGTGCCGAAGTCAGAGTTCGCGGCGGTGCTGCTGGCACTGGCTGCTGCGTTCGCATCGGCGGTCGGCAACGTGGCTCGGCAGCGCTCCGCTCACGAGGTCACCGACGAACGGGTCGGCTACCTCGCATTGTTTTTCATGTCGTGGCGTAATCGCGACTGGCGGCTCGGAGCGGTGGCGGCGGTCGCCAACTACGTCCTACAGGCCGCGGCGCTGAGCCTCGGATCCGTGATCCTGGTGACCGGGCTGCAGGTGACGGCATTGTTGTTCGCCTTGCCGCTCTACGCCCGGATGAGCGGGGCTCCGGTGGGCAGGTGGGATTGGAGTTGGGCGGCGATATTGGCCACTGCGCTGGCCGTGGTCGTCACCGTCGGCAACCCGGTGGCCGGATATTCGCGCGCACCGCTGCACACCTGGCTGGTAGTTGCCGCCATCGCGGGGCCGTTGGTTGGTCTGTGTCTGCTGGGGGCGCGGCTTTGGCCGGATCGGGCGATCGCAGCGGTGCTGCTGGCTGCGGTGTCCGGTGCGTCGCTGGCGCTGTTCGCGGTGTTGGTGAAGGGTGCTGTCGACGCGGCCAAGGGCGGCATCGTGGCCGTCCTCGCCGCTCCCGAGCTTTATGCCTGCGTCGGCGCCGCGATAGCCGGGATGGTGTTCCAGCAGTCGGCATATCGCGGTGGTCCGCTCAATGCCTCCATGCCGACGATGACGGTGGCCAAGCCGACGATCGGCACGCTGCTGGGTGTTTTTGTGCTCGGCGAAACGGTGGATTCGGGCGACGAGACGGTGTTCGTCCTCGCCGTCGCAGTCGCTGTGATGGTGGTCGCGACCGCGGCACTGGCCCGCGGTGAAGCTGAAACGGTGGAAGCCCACACCGGCGGCTTCGCCGCCGTGCCGTCGACCCGTTAGTTTGATGGCGTGTTGAGCGCCATCGCGATCATCCCGTCGGCCCCGGTGCTGGTGCCCGAGCTCGCCGGCGCTGCGGCGGATGAGGTCGCCGAGCTGCGGGCGGCCATGGTCGCCGCCGTCGCCACGCTGCCGCCGCGCTGGATTGCGGTCGGGGTTGGCGCCTCTGACCGCATGGTCGCCCCCGAGGCCGTCGGGACCTTCGCGGGATTCGGTGTCGACGTGCCGGTGCGCCTTTCGCCGCAGGCCGCTGGGCGGCCGGTCGAGCTGCCGTTGTGCGCCCTGATCGCCGGGTGGATCCGGGCTCAGGCTCAGGCGGACGCTGCGGTGCAGGCCCGGGTCTTTGCCGACAGCCACGACAGCGCTACCGCGGTGGACCTGGGCAGGCGGTTGCGCAACGAAATCGACCAGTCGACCGACCCGACCGGGGTGTTGGTGGTCGCCGACGGCGCAAACACGTTGACCCCGTCGGCCCCCGGCGGTCACCAGCCCGCCGACGCCGATCTGCAGCGCGCCCTGGACGACGCGCTGGCCTGCGGTGATTTGGCCGCGTTGACCCGGCTGCCCGCGCAGGTGGGTGGACGTGTGGCCTTCGGCGTGCTGGCGGGTCTGGCTGAGCCGGTACCGCGGTCGGCCAAGGAGCTCTACCGTTCGGAGCCGTACGGCGTCGGGTACTTCGCCGGCGTCTGGCAGCCGTGAGGCCACTGGCGATCGTCGGGCCGACCGGTACCGGCAAATCGCAACTGGCCCTTGACGTCGCAGAGCGGCTCGGCGGACAGACCGGCGCGGAAATCGTCAACGCCGACGCGATGCAGTTCTACCGCGGCATGGACATCGGCACCGCAAAACTGCCCGTCGCACAACGCCACAGCATCCCGCATCACCAGCTCGATGTCCTCGACGTCACCGAGACCGCGACCGTCGCGCGTTACCAGCAGGCCGCCGCCGCCGACATCGAGGCGATCGCGGGCCGGGGGAGGGTCCCGGTGCTGGTGGGCGGGTCGATGCTGTACATCCAGTCGCTGCTCGATGCGTGGTCGTTCCCGGCGACCGATCCCGCGGTACGCGCGAAATGGGAGCAGCGCCTTGCCGAGGTCGGCACCGGCGGCCTGCACGCCGAACTGGCCGATCGCGACCCGGCGGCCGCGGCATCGATCCTCATCACCGACGGGCGGCGCATCGTGCGGGCGCTGGAGGTAGTGGAGCTCACCGGCCAGCCGTTCGCGGCGTCGGCGCCCGTCATCGGCGCACCCCGCTGGGACACAGTGATCATCGGATTAGATTGCGACACAGAGCTTCTCGATCGGCGACTGGCGCGGCGCACCGACACGATGTTCACCCAGGGTTTGGTCGACGAGGTGACCACGCTACTCGACCGTGGACTGCGCGAAGGTGTCACCGCCTCCCGGGCGTTGGGCTACGCGCAGGTTCTCGCCGATCTCGATGGGGGCGGTGACGGCGACGCGGCCCGTGAGCCGACGTTCATCGGCACGCGCCGCTATGTGCGACGGCAGCGGTCGTGGTTTCGCCGCGATCACCGGATCCATTGGCTGGATGCGACTGCGGCGGGTAACGCCGACGCGGCGTTGCGGGCGTGGCGGCACGTATCCTGAGCGGGTGATCCGCTTCGCCAAAGGGCATGGCACCCAGAATGACTTCGTCGTGCTGGATGACCTGGATGCCGCGCTGACGCTGACGCCGGCGGCGGTGTCGGCGTTGTGCGACCGGCGCCGCGGCCTTGGCGCCGACGGCGTGCTGCGGGTCACCACGGCGGGGGCGGCTCTGGCCGCGGGCGTGCTCGACAGGGTGCCTGAGGGTGTCCGCGCCGACGACTGGTACATGGACTACCGCAACGCCGACGGCTCGATCGCGCAGATGTGCGGCAACGGCGTGCGAGTGTTCGCGCATTACCTGCGGGCCACCGGGGTGGAAACCCGCGACGAATTCGTTGTCGGATCACTGGCCGGCCCGCGTCCAGTCGTCCTGCACCACGTCGATGTGACCAACGCCGACGTCAGCGTCGACATGGGCAAGGCCAACCTGCTCGGGCCCGGGCAGGTTGTCGTGGGCGGCCACACATTCAGCGGCTTGGCTGTCGACGTCGGCAACCCGCACCTGGCCTGCGTCGACCCTGAACTCACCCTCGAGGCGCTGGCGGCGCTGGACGTTGCGGCGCCGGTGAGCTTCGACCGCAGCCAGTTCCCGGACGACGTCAACGTCGAGGTGTTGACCGCCCCGGCCGACGGCGCGGTGAGCATGCGGGTGCATGAGCGGGGAGTGGGCGAAACCCGTTCCTGCGGAACAGGAACCGTCGCCGCTGCCGCCGCCGCGCTGTCGCATGCCGGCGCGACCAGCGGGACCCTGACCGTGCGGGTTCCCGGCGGCGACGTCGTCGTCACCGTGACCGAAGCCACCAGTTACCTGCGTGGACCGTCGGTGTTGGTGGCCCGGGGTGAACTCAGCGAGGAATGGTGGGGGAGCGCACTGCGTTAAATGGGATGCACGCGGCAGCTTCGGCGTGCACCATTTGTAATTGCCTATGACATATCCCGATACACCCAAATCCGACTGGCCTGACACGCCCAGTACAGGCGAACTCGCGCTGGATGACCGCGCTGCACTGCGCCGCGTCGCGGGGCTATCTACCGAACTCGCCGACATCTCCGAGGTCGAGTACCGGCAGCTGCGCCTGGAGCGCGTGGTGTTGGTGGGGGTCTGGACCGAAGGCAGCGCTGCAGACGCCGATGCCAGCCTCGCCGAGTTGGCGGCGCTCGCCGAGACCGCAGGATCGGAGGTGCTCGAGGGCATGGTCCAGCGGCGCAGTAAGCCCGATCCCTCGACCTACATCGGGTCGGGCAAGGCGGCGGAACTGCGTGACGTGGTGACAGCGACCGGCGCCGACACCGTCATCTGCGACGGCGAGCTGTCCCCGGCGCAGCTGAACGCGCTGGAAAAGGCGGTCAAGGTCAAAGTCATCGACCGCACCGCGCTGATCCTGGACATCTTCGCGCAACACGCCACCAGCCGGGAAGGCAAGGCGCAGGTATCGCTGGCGCAGATGGAATACATGCTGCCGCGGCTGCGCGGCTGGGGTGAGTCGATGTCGCGGCAGGCCGGTGGTCGTGCCGGAGGCAGCGGCGGCGGTGTGGGTCTTCGTGGTCCCGGTGAGACCAAGATCGAAACCGACCGGCGGCGGATCCGCGAGCGAATGTCCAAGCTGCGCCGCGACATCAAGGATATGAAGCAGGTCCGAGACACCCAGCGCAGTCGCCGGGTCCGCAGCGACATGCCATCCATCGCTATCGTCGGCTACACCAACGCCGGCAAGTCCAGTCTGCTGAACGCGTTGACCGGGGCCGGGGTGCTGGTGCAGGACGCGCTGTTCGCAACCCTGGAACCCACTACTCGCCGTGGCGAATTCGACGATGGACGGCGGTTCGTGGTCAGCGACACCGTTGGTTTCGTGCGGCACCTGCCCACCCAGCTCGTCGAGGCGTTCCGCTCGACACTGGAGGAAGTGGTCGGCGCGGATCTGCTGGTGCACGTCGTCGACGGCTCCGACGTTAACCCGCTGGCCCAGATCAGCGCGGTGCGCCAGGTGATCTCCGAGGTTTTCGCCGACCATGACAGCGGCCCTGCGCCGGAACTGATCGTCGTCAACAAGACCGATGCCGCAGGCGATTTGGGGCTGGCCAAGCTGCGGCGGGCACTGCCCGGGGCGATGTTCGTCTCGGCTCGTACCGGCGACGGTGTCGAGGCGCTGCGCCGGCGGATGGCCGAGCTGGCCGCGCCGACCGACACCGCCGTCGACGTCGTGATTCCCTACAACCGTGGCGATCTAGTGTCGCGCGTGCACGCCGACGGCCGGGTTCAGGAAACCGAGCACATCAGCGACGGCACCCGGATCAAAGCACGGGTGCCGGTGGCGCTGGCCGCGAGCCTGCGCCAATTCTCGGCGACCTGACAAATGTTCGCGAATAACAGAAAGCGCCGGAGCCCGCGCCCCGGCGCTTCTGCTTGTGACAGCGTTACAGCGCACCGCCGGGGAGCGGAGTGACGTCGCTTGTCACGGTGCTGAAGTCGGTGCCCCGGCAAGGCTGGTGAGGAGTGTCGCATCGGTTGCGTTGGCCAGTGCGACGTCATGGTGCTGGGTGGGCAAGCCTTGGGCCTGCGACGACCCGTGGTAGGGCAGCGACCCGAACAGTGCTGCCGCCGTGAGGCCGGCTGCCACGATGAGTGTTCGTCTGGTTGCGCAGCGCATGGTTTCCCTTCCCGGTTATACGAATTGGGCTGGCGGCCTGATTGCCACCGGAGTCATTCCAAATGCGCCACCGCAGCCTGTTATGAACCCCACGCTGCTTCGCCGGCCGGCCATGGCCCCG
>DASXJI010000461.1:0-3110 GCA_036497495.1 Mycobacterium sp. | reverse complement strand
TGCGCACGCTGACCGAAGATGATCGCCCGGTCTGGACGAAGATGAGATTCGATGCGGCGCAACATAATTTCCTCGAAGCGGCCCGCCACGGCATGCAGGCGAGCCTGTTCTGGCCTGGATTGGGCACCGTAACCACCGAGGAGTTGGTGATCGGCCAGCTGCTGCCGATGGCGCATCACGGGCTGGACAGCTGGGGTGTCGCCGCCGAGGTGCGCGACCGGTTGCTCGGCGTGATCGAAGGCCGAGCCCGCGCTGGCCGCAACGGCGCGGCCTGGCAGGTGTCGACCGTGCGCGCGCTGCAGAGCCGCGGCATGACCCGGCCTGCGGCGCTGGCCGAGATGCTGCGGCTGTACTGCGATCACATGCACACCAACGAGCCGGTCCATAGCTGGGAAGCGCCGGAGTAGGTTGGACGACATGGCAAATGAAGTAATGGATTGGGACAGCGCATACCGCCAAGAAGCCGGCTTCGACGGCCCACCGCCCTGGAACATCGGTGAACCGCAGCCCGAGTTGGCCGCGCTGGCCGCCGCAGGGAAATTCCGCAGCGATGTGCTGGACGCCGGATGTGGTTACGCCGAGCTGTCACTGGCTCTGGCCGCCGACGGCTACACCGTGCACGGCGTCGACCTCACGCCGACAGCTATCACCGCTGCCAAGAAGGCGGCCGAGGAGCGCGGTCTGGGCAACGCCAGCTTCGAACAGGCCGACATCACCACGTTCGCTGGACACGACGGCCGGTTCAACACGGTGGTGGACAGCACGCTGTTCCACTCGCTGCCGGTCGAGGGTCGCGACGGTTATTTGCAGTCGGTACATCGCGCGGCGGCCGATGGGGCCGCCTACTTCGTGCTGGTGTTCGCCAAGGGCGCGTTCCCCGCCGAGTGGGAGCAGAAGCCGAACGAGGTGGACGAGAACGAGCTGCGCACCGCGGTGAGCAAGCACTGGCAAATCGACGAGATCCGGCCGGCGTTCATCCACGCGAATGTCCCACCGGCACCACCGGATTCGGATATCCCGATGCCCGAGCACGAGCGCGACGAGAAGGACCGGATGAAGCTGCCCGCCTACCTGCTCACCGCGCACAAGGCCGCCTGAAAGCTATCCGATTGCGGTGGCGTCGGTGAGCGCCGCCGCGAACGTCTCCAGGTCGTCGTGAGTGGTGTCCACATGCGGCGAAATCCGCAGCACCGGCCCGGTCAGCTCCCTCGGCGCCCGCTGGATTCCGGCATGGGTGGTGACAATTCGACGTTCCGCGATCAGCCAACCACGGATCTTCGCCGGGTCGGCACCCTCGGTTGGGGCCAACGTCGTGATGGCGCTCGGCTCGTCCGTCACCTCGACCACCCGCCAGCCGGCCACCTCGGCGAGGACGGTCCGGCTGATCTGGCCAACTTCAGCCAGGCGAGCCCGCACCGCAGCCGGGCCCGAGGCAACATGTTCGCCGACTGCTACCGAGAAGCCCACTCGCGCAGCGATATTGGCTTCACCCAGCTCGAGCTTTTGAGCGTTTGACAACGACACCGCCCACTCCGGCGGCGGTAGGCGCGGGCGCAGCCGCTGCATCAGGTCCGGACGCACGGCGAGAACGCCGACGCCGCGTGGGCCGGCGATCCATTTGCGCGACGACGCGTAGACGACGTCGGCGCCCACTGAACAATCCACCTGACCGAGCGCCTGGGCGGCGTCGACGACAAGCGGAAGCCCCAAGTCGCGGCACAGCTGTGCCATCGCTTGCAGCGGTTGCACCACTCCGCGGTGGCTGGCCACCGTCGTCAGATGCACCAGGTCCGGCGGTTCGGCGGCCAGGCTGATCGCCGCCTCCTGCATCGCGACCCGGCCGTCGGCATCGGTCGGCAGCGTTCGGCGGGCGAAGCCGTGCACGGCCATCAGGGCCAGGTTGGGACCGTACTCGCCGGGGAGGCAGGCCAGCGTTCGGCCGCCGGGCGGCCAGCTGGACAGCAGCAGGTCCAGCGCGTGCTGCGATCCGGTGGTGAACACCACCTCTGCATCGGGCATGCCGGCAAGCGCGCCGACCGCGGCGCGTCCGGCGTCGAGGACGGGTGTGGCCGCCTCCGCCGCGATGTATCCGCCCACCTCTGCCTCGTGCCTGGCGTGCCGGGCAGTCGCGTCGAGCACGGCGAAGCTCTGCCGTGAACACGCGGCGCTGTCCAGGTGCAGTCCGGCGACCGGCGGACGGGCGGCACGCCATGCGTCGGCCAGGCCGGCGTTCACTTGGTCGACAGCGACAACCCGAAATCGCCGGCGGCGTCGGTCCACCACCGGGCGAGTCGCAGACCCGCGTGCGCCAGCTCCTCGGCCACCGCGTCGGCCCGGAATTTGCAGGACACTTCGGTGAGCACCTGTTCGCCGGCGGCGAAGTCAACGGACAGGTTCAGCGCAGCGATGCGCACCCGCTGGGGCCGCTCGGACCGCAGCCACATTTCCATCCGCTCTTCTGCCGCGTTCCAGCTCGCGACATGGCGAAACGCATCGACATCGAAGTCCGCGTTGAGCTCTCGGTTGATCACGGCGAGCACATTGCGGTTGAACTGCGCCGTCACGCCGGCGCTGTCGTCGTAAGCCTGCACAAGCCTGTTTGTGTCCTTGACCAGGTCGGTGCCCAACAACAGGCTGTCGCCGGGCTGCAGCACGGCCGCCAGCGTTGCGAGGAACTCGGCGCGTGC
Organism: Mycobacterium sp.; assembly: GCA_036497495.1. GTDB lineage: Bacteria > Actinomycetota > Actinomycetes > Mycobacteriales > Mycobacteriaceae > Mycobacterium. The sequence goes on along the minus strand of DASXJI010000461.1, from coordinate 423 downwards.
ATCGGGTACCAGGTTTCCGATCGTGGAGCCCAGGAAAACGAACAGCCGACGACCGCCGCCCGGGATTTTGGCCAGGTGCTCTTCGAAATCGCCACAGACAGCCGAGATTTCGACGCCCGGATAGTCGCGCTGGATCGCGCTCCCGGCGGCTGACAGCATGCCCGCATCGACGTCGAACGGCACGAACCTGCGCAGCGCACCACCCTCACGCAGTGCGTCCAGCAGCACCCGGGTCTTCTCCGAAGTCCCACTGCCCAATTCGACCAACGTGTCGGCACTGGTGACCGACGCGATCTCCGCGGCGCGGGACCGCAGGATCTCCGCCTCGGCGCGGGTCGGGTAGTACTCGGGCAGCCGGGTTATCTGGTCGAACAGGTCACTGCCTACTGAGTCATAGAACCACTTGGGCGGCAACGACTTCGG
>DASXJI010000460.1:0-13839 GCA_036497495.1 Mycobacterium sp. | reverse complement strand
AGATCGGCGACAACGGGTCCCAACTCGGCGGGATCCCAGCGCGCGCCCTTGTCGATCTGCGGTCCGTGCGCCCACCCCTCGGCTACCCGGATCTTGCCGCCCTCGACCTCGAACACCTTGCCGGTGATGTCACGAGATTCGCTGCTGCCCAACCACACCACCAATGGCGAGATGTTCTCCGGCGCCATCGCGTCGAAGTCGTCGTCTTGGGTGGCCATCATGCCCGCGAACACTGTCTCGGTCATCCGGGTCCGGGCTGACGGCGCGATCGCGTTGACTGTGACACCGTAGCGGCCCATTTCTGCGGCGGCGACCAGCGTCATCGCCGCGATGCCCGCCTTGGCGGCACTGTAGTTGCCCTGGCCGACACTGCCCTGCAGGCCCGCGCCGGAGCTGGTGTTAATGATCCGCGCGTCAATGTCTTTCGGGGCTTTTCCCTCTTTGCTCAGCCCGCGCCAGTACGAGGCCGCGTGTCGCATGGCCGCGAAGTGACCCTTGAGGTGCACGGCGATGACGGCGTCAAACTCCTCTTCGCTGGTGTTGGCCATCATCCGGTCGCGCACGATGCCGGCATTGTTCACCAGCACGTCCAGGCCACCGAAACTGTCGACGGCGGTCTGGACCAGCGCGGCGGCCTGATCCCAGTCCGCGATGTTGGAGCCGTTGGCGACGGCTTCGCCTCCGGCAGCGGTGATCTCGTCGACGACACTCCGGGCCGCGCTCCCACCACCGGCGGGCGATCCGTCCAGGCCGACACCGATGTCGTTGACCACGACGCGCGCGCCTTCGGCGGCGAAGGCCAAGGCGTGCGCGCGCCCGATGCCGCCGCCCGCTCCGGTGACGATGACGACACGGCCGTCGGCTATTCCCATACCCGAGACTCCTCTACTTGATCATGTTTGCGTTCGTGGTGGCCAGATAGTGCGGGGGTTCGCCGCCGCCGTGCACCTCCAGCGAGGCGCCGCTGACGTAGGCCGCCGCATCTGAGGCCAGAAATGCTGCGGCCCAACCGACATCGGCAGGTGTGGCGAGCCGTCCGAGCGGCACGTTCTTCGAAATCGCCGCGATCGATTCGGCGTCGCCGTAGAACAGCTCCGATTGCTCGGTCTCGACCATGCCGACTACGCAGGCGTTCACCCGCACCTTCGGGCCCCACTCCACCGCCAGCGTCTGAGTAAGACTTTCCAGACCCGCCTTGGCCGCCCCGTAGGCGCCGGTGCCCGGTGACGGCCGTCGACCGCTGAGGCTGCAGATGTTGACGATAGACCCGCCACCTGGCTGGTTTTGCATCCTCTCGTTGGCGTGCTGGGAAACCGACAGTGCGCCAATCAGATTGAGCTCAATGATTTTGCGGTTGAACTTCGCGCTGGACTCCGCCGTCAAAACGAAGGGCGAACCTCCGGCGTTGTTGACGACCACGTCTAGGCCGCCGTGCCGGTCGACGATCGCGTCGACCAACGCCTTGACCGCGTCGTCGTCGCGGATGTCGCAGGGGTGAAAGTCGTAGGGCAGGCCTTGAACCTCTCGCCTAGCGCAGGTGACGACGGTGGCACCTTGCTGGGCGAAAACCCTGCTGATCCCGGCACCTACCCCTCGAACGCCGCCGGTTACCAAGACGACCCGGCCGCTGAGCCCGAAGCTGAACGCGGGGCCTCCATCGGCATGGGTCACTGTGCTAGCGTACCAAGCAAGTGCTTGCTTAGGTAATCGTCCCCCAAGGAAGTGGTCGAGGATCTCGATGACTATTACGTCGCGCACCGTCGAATCGGGGATAGTCGCGGTCACCGTCGACTTTCCCCCTGTCAACGCCATCCCGTCACGCGGCTGGTTCGAACTCGGCGAGGTGCTGACCGCCGCCGGCAATGACCAGACCACTCACGCGGTGATCCTGCGGGCCGAGGGTCGTGGGTTCAACGCCGGGGTCGACATCAAGGAGATGCAGCGCACCGAGGGCTTCACCGCGCTCATCGACGCCAACCGCGGCTGCTTCGCCGCCTTCCGCGCGGTCTACGAGTGCGCGGTCCCGGTGATCGCCGCGGTCAACGGATTCTGCGTCGGAGGTGGCATCGGCCTGGTGGGCAACGCCGACGTCATCGTGGCCTCCGAGGATGCGACGTTCGGGCTGCCGGAGGTCGAGCGCGGCGCGCTGGGCGCGGCGACCCACCTGTCCCGATTGGTGCCGCAGCACATGATGCGACGGCTGTTCTTCACCGCGGCCACTGTCGATGCCGCCACCCTGCATCACTTCGGTTCGGTGCACGAGGTGGTGCCGCGCGAGGAACTCGACGAAGCCGCCCTGCGGGTGGCGCGCGACATCGCTGCCAAGGACACCCGCGTCATCCGCGCGGCTAAGGAGGCGCTGAACCTGATCGATGTGCAGCGAGTCAACTCCAGTTACCGCATGGAGCAAGGGTTTACCTTCGAGCTCAACCTGGCCGGGGTGGCCGACGAGCACCGCGACGCGTTCGCCGGTACCGCGAAGGGCAAAAAGGAGTGAGCGACAAACGAACCACCCTCGACGACGCCGTGGCGCAACTGCGCAGCGGCATGACGATCGGTATCGGCGGCTGGGGATCGCGGCGCAAGCCCATGGCGTTCATCCGGGCCATGCTTCGCACCGACGTCAAGGACCTGACCGTAGTCACCTACGGCGGACCGGATTTGGGGCTGCTCTGCTCAGCCGGCAAGGTCAAACGGGTTTACTACGGGTTCGTCTCGCTGGACTCGCCGCCGTTCTACGACCCGTGGTTTGCCAAGGCCCGTAGCGGTGGAACGCTTGAGGCGCGCGAAATGGACGAGGGAATGCTGCGATGCGGTTTGCAGGCCGCCGCGCAGCGGCTCCCGTTCCTGCCGATTCGGGCGGGTCTGGGCAGTTCGGTCCTGGACTTCTGGGAAGGCGAACTGCAAACAGTGACCAGTCCGTACCCGGCGCCCGATGGCGGACACGAGACGCTGCTCGCGATGCCTGCGCTGAACCTGGATGCCGGGTTCGTCCATCTCAACCTCGGCGACCAACGGGGCAACGCCGCCTACACCGGCATCGACCCCTACTTCGACGACCTGTTCCTGATGGCCGCCGAGCGGCGTTTCCTTTCCGTGGATCGCATTGTCTCGACCGACGAACTGGTCAAAGCCGTTCCGCCACAGTCGTTGCTGGTGAACCGGATGATGGTCGACGGAGTCGTGGAAGCACCGGGTGGCGCCCACTTCACCACCGCGGCACCGGATTATGGTCGCGACGAGAAATTCCAACGGCACTACGCCGAGGCCGCGGCAACCGACGAGAGCTGGCAGACGTTCGTGCAGACCTATCTGTCCGGCGGCGAAGCCGAATACCAAGCGGCTGTGCGCAAGTTCACGGAGTCGGCTTCATGACCGACACCGCGAGCACCCGCGCCGAAGTGTGCGCAGTCGCATGCGCCGACTTGTTCCGCGACGCGGGTGAGATCATGGTCAGCCCGATGACGAACATGGCGTCGGTCGGCGCGCGACTGGCCCGGCTGACGTTCTCCCCCGATATCCTGCTGACCGACGGCGAGGCGCAACTGCTGGCCGACACCCCGCCACTCGGTAAGACCGGACCCGTCGAAGGCTGGATGCCGTTCGGCCGGGTGTTCGAGACGCTGGCCTGGGGACGACGGCACGTGGTGATGGGCGCCAATCAGGTTGACCGCCACGGCAATCAGAACATCTCCGCATTTGGGCCGCTGCAGCAGCCGAAGCGACAGATGTTCGGTGTCCGCGGCGCACCGGGTAACGCGATCAACCACGCGACAAGCTACTGGGTGGGCAACCATTCCAAGCGGGTGTTCTGTGAAACCGTCGACGTGGTCTGCGGTGTCGGCTGGGACAACGTGGACACCGACAACCCGGCGTTCCGGTTCGCCAACACGTATCGGGTGGTGTCCAACCTCGGCGTGTTCGACTTCGGTGGGCCGGAGCGCACGATGCGGGCGCTATCGCTGCACCCGGGCGTCTCGGCCGATGAGGTCCGCGAGAACACCTCGTTCAAAATACACGGTCTTGACGGCGCGAACGAGACCAGGTTGCCGACCGACGACGAGTTGGGACTGATCCGCGAGGTCATTGACCCTAAAGCTTTGCGCGACCGAGAGATACGTTGATGAAACTGCGCACGCCCCTGACCGAGCTGATCGGTATCGAGCACCCGGTGGTGCAAACCGGGATGGGCTGGGTGGCCGGCGCGCGTCTTGTGGCGGCGACTGCCAACGCGGGCGGACTGGGCATTCTGGCCTCGGCCACCATGACGCTCGACGAACTGGCCGTCGCAATCGGGAAGGTCAAAGCGGCCACCGACAAACCGTTCGGTGTCAACATTCGCGCCGACGCCGGTGATGCCGGCGACCGGGTGGACCTGATGATTCGCGAAGGCGTCAAGGTCGCATCGTTCGCATTAGCACCCAAGCAGGAGTTGATCAGCAAGCTGAAAGATGCGGGCTCAGTGGTTATTCCGTCGGTCGGCCTGGCCAAGCACGCCCGCAAAGTGGCCTCCTGGGGTGCCGACGCGGTGATCGTGCAGGGCGGCGAGGGCGGCGGGCACACCGGGCCGATCGCCACGACGCTGCTGCTGCCCTCGGTTCTTGATGCCGTCAGCATTCCGGTGATCGCCGCCGGTGGCTTCTTCGATGGCCGCGGGCTCGCAGCGGCGTTGTCGTACGGCGCCGCGGGCGTGGCGATGGGCACCCGCTTCTTGCTCACCTCGGATTCCACCGTTCCCGACGCGGTCAAACAGCGTTATCTGCAGTCCGCGCTCGACGGCACCGTCGTCACTACGCGGGTCGACGGCATGCCGCATCGCGTACTGCGCACTGGCCTGGTCGAGAAGCTGGAAAGCGGCTCTCGAGCAAGGGGTTTCACCGCTGCGATCGGCAACGCCGCTAAGTTCAAGAAGATGTCGCAGATGACTTGGGCCTCGATGATTCGCGACGGCCTGGCGATGCGGCACGGCAAGGACCTGTCCTGGTCACAAGTGGTGATGGCCGCCAACACGCCGATGTTGCTCAAAGCCGGCCTGGTCGAGGGCAACACCGACGCCGGGGTGCTGGCGTCCGGCCAAGTGGCCGGCATCGTCGAAGACCTGCCGTCCTGTGCCGAATTGATCGATGCGATCGTGGCCGACGCCGTCAAGCATCTGCAGTCAGCGGCAGCCTTCGTGCAATGACTTCAGGACTCCACGACAAGCAGGGCATGCCCGGTCGGGTCACGAAACCAGAACATGGGTGGAACCGGCTCGCCCGCTCGTGACACCTGTGCATCGACGTCGACGCCGAGTTCCTTCATCTTCGCGTGCGTGGCATCGATATCTTTTGTGGTCAGCGTGATACCGGTATTGGTCGGCTGCACCGGCCCGTACTCCGGCGGGGGTGGAGCAAGGGCGATTCCGGTCGTGCCCGCGGGTGGGTAGACCTCGATCCAGCGGTATCCGCCGTCGAACGACTGGTCTGTTCTCTTCTCGAACCCGAGCGACTCATAGAACGCGATTGCTGTGTCCTGCTCGACCGTCGGCACGCACACCAGGCTAATCGTGTTCAGGCCGATCGTCGTGATGGTCATCTTGCTCCTCCGGTTTGGTTGGTTGCTGCGGTTTCAGCGCCGTATGCGCGAGCGATGTCCTGCGAGCCGGCCCAGCGGGTGTACGTCGGCGACTGCGGCCAGCCGTCCGGGGAGTCCTGCCACTCCTCTTGACGGCCGTATGGCAAGACATCGATCAACGCGAAAGTATGCTGCAACTGCTCGGTCCCACGCCCATTGGTGTGCCAGGTCCGGTAGACCCTATCCCCGTCGCGGAGAAAGACATTCACCGCAAAGCCACCGTTTGGCGGTGCACCGACATCTGTCCCGAATGAACTGTTGGCGGTGGAGTACCAGGTCATCTGATTGCCGACCCGCTGCTTGTATTCGAGCGCTTCGTCGATCGGTCCCTGGGTGACGATGACGAACCGTGCGTCCCAGTTGTCCAGGAACTCCAATCTGGTGTACTGCGAGGTCATTCCGGTACAACCCGAGCACTGCCATTCCTCGCCTGGAAACCACATGTGGTTGTACACAATCAGCTGTGACTTGCCGTCGAAAATCTCGGCCAGACCCACGGGTCCGTTCTCACCTTCCAGAACGTAGTCCGGCATCGCGACCATGGGTAGCCTGCGTCGCTGCGCTGCGATGGCGTCAAGCTCTCGGGTGGCCGCCTTTTCCCGGACACGCAGTGCTTCCAGCTCGCGTTCCCAGGTCTGCTGATCCACGACAGGCGGCAATCCTGCGGTTGTCAACACAATCCCCTCCGTTGTCGATGTTCACGTCGTACACATGCTAATGTTCACACCGTACACTTCGGCTTCGAGGAGGGTCAAGGGTTGGCTACCTTGAAGACGGGTTACCACCACGGGGACCTGCGCACGGCATTGATCGATGCCGGCCTGGCCCTCACCCGGACCGGTGGGCCGCAAGCCCTCACCATCCGGGAAGCGACTCGGCAATCGGGGGTTTCACCCAATGCCGCGTATCGTCACTTCGCCGATCGTGAAGCACTGCTCGGCGCGGTTGCCAGCGCAATCCAACATCGGATGGTGGCGCGGATGCAGGGCTCGTCGCGGCGGCGCGGCGCGGCGGATCGACTCCGCGCGGTCGGGATGGGCTACATAAAATTCGCGCTCGATGAGCCGGGGTGGTTCGCGGTGGCCTTTTTCGGAGCGGTCGACCCCGATGAAACTGCCGGTGCTCCACCGTATCTGGCGTTGGTCGATGCGCTGGACGCGATGGTGGGCGCAGGGGTACTCGCCCCCGAACGACGCGATGGGGCCGAATGGCCGTGCTGGTCGGCGGTGCACGGCTTCGCCGAACTTGCCCTGCGCGGGCCGTTGCGTCGTGCACCCCGGCGGCAAGTGGAGTTGCTTGCGACCCGCACGGTCGACGACATCATTGCCGGGATTACGCAGCGAGCGTGAAGCCAGTGCGGAAAGGCAGCGTGAACAGGTTGGCTAAGCGGTAGCGTCAGTTGTTACGGGTTGTGACAGGAGGCATCCATGAAGCGCTGGGTCGTCGGAGGCCTGGCTGCCCTGCTGATGGCCGGGGCACTGATCGACTCAGCGCCGCCGGCCCGTGCCGGGTGCATATACGGCGGGCCTGTGCTCAGCAAGTGCGATGGGCCGGTCCAGCCGGACGGCACCTGGCAGCGTTGCGTAGCAACTACTCACCTGTCTTATCAAGGCGCCAGCTCCTTCCTCATACCCGAAAAGAGCTGCGACTCGATGGGGCCTGATTTACATCCTGGCGGTTTCGGTTTCACCGACCCACCGACGCACATCGACTGAGACGGAACGAATTACAGGCGCTCGACGATCGTGACATTGGCGGTGCCACCGCCCTCGCACATCGTCTGCAGGCCGTAACGGCCGCCGGTCCGCTCCAGTTCATTGAGCATGGTCGTGAAAAGCTTTGCGCCGGTTGCACCTAACGGGTGGCCCAGTGCGATCGCACCGCCGTTGGGGTTGACCTTCTCTGGGTCGGCCTTGATTTCCTTGAGCCAGGCCAACACGACCGGCGCGAATGCCTCGTTGATCTCGACGGTGTCGATGTCGTCGATGGACAGGCCGGTCTTCTCCAGCGCGTAGCGGGTTGCCGGGATCGGGCCGGTGAGCATGAATACCGGGTCGGCAGCGCGGGCGCTGATGTGATGGATACGCGCCCGCGGTGTGAGCTTGTGGTCCTTGACCGCCTGCTCCGAAGCCAACAGCACCGCGCTGGCACCGTCGGAAATCTGACTGGCCATCGCGGCGGTCAGGCGGCCTCCTTCGACCAACGGCTTCAGGCCGGCCATCTTCTCCAGCGACGACTCACGCGGACCCTCATCGACGCGAAACGCACCGTGTTCGGTTTCCACGGCGATGATCTCGTTGTCGAAGTGGCCGCCGCGGATCGCGCCAAAGGCGCGCTCGTGGCTGGTCAGCGCGTACTGCTCCATCTCCTCGCGCGACAGGTTCCATTTTTCGGCGATCAACTCAGAGCCACGGAACTGCGAGATTTCCTGATCGCCGTATCGGTGCAGCCACTGCTTGGATTCATTGGTCGGCGAGGTGAAGCCGAACTGCTCGCCGACGATCATGGCCGACGAGATCGGGATCTGGCTCATGTTTTGCACGCCGCCGGCCACGATCACGTCTGCGGTGCCCGCCATGATCGCTTGCGCGCCAAAGGAAATAGCCTGCTGGCTCGATCCACACTGCCGGTCGACGGTAACGCCGGGAACCTCTTCGGGGTAACCGGCGGCCAGCCAGGAGAGCCGGGCGATGTTGCCGGCCTGTGCTCCGATGGCGTCGACGCAGCCGGCGATCACATCGTCCACAGCGGCGGGGTCGATGTCGACCCGGTCCAGCAGCCCACGCCAGCCGAGCGCGCCCAGGTCGACGGGATGCACGCCGGCCAGCGACCCATTGCGCTTACCAACGGCCGTGCGCACAGCGTCAATGACATACGCCTGATTGATCAACGCCATTTCAGACTCCTTCTTTGGTGATTCCACCTAGGACGATAGCGAGATACTGCTGACCCACCTGTTGCGCGGTGAGCGGTCCACCGGGCTGATACCAGCGCACCGACACCCAGGTGGTGTCACGAATAAAGCGGTAAACCAGGTCGACGTCGAGGTCGGGACGCAGATAACCCTCCTCGATGCCCTGGTGCAGCACGTCGACCCACATCTTGCGCTGCTGCTTGTTCAGGTCCTCGAGGTAGGAGAACCGGGGCTGGGGCAGCAACCGCTTGGCCTCGTCCTGATAGATGACCACCTGGGCATGCCGATGCTCGATGGCGTCGAACGACGCCATGAACAGCCCCTTGAGTCGCTCCAGTGGATTCGAATGCGTGTCAACGATTTCCCGGTAGCGAGCGAAGAGCCAGTCCATGAAGTTCCGCAGCACTTCGTCGACCATCTCTTCCTTGGAGGAGAAATGGTGGTACAGGCTGCCGGAGAGGATGCCGGCGCTGTCGGCGATATCACGCACGGTGGTTGCGCGTAACCCGCGTTCGGCGAACATCTTCGCGGCGAGTTCCAATAACTCGTCGCGACGGCTGTTCGGCGGGCTGAGTTCGGTCATGGGTGTTGACTCGACACCGAAATCACTTCTCCAGTCAAGTAACTGGAGTATTCACTGGCCAGGAAGGCGATGGTGGCGGCCACTTCCCACGGCTCGGCCGCGCGGCCGAACGCCTCACCGGCCGACAGCTGATCGAGCAGTTCTGTCGAGCTGGTCTTGTCGAGGAACTTGTGCCGGGCAATGCTGGGCGACACCGCATTGATCCGCACCCCGTATTCGACGGCTTCGATTGCGCTGCAACGGGTCAACGCCATCACGCCGGCCTTGGCCGCCGCGTAGTGGGACTGCGAGTGCTGCGCCCGCCAGCCGAGCACGCTGGCGTTGTTCACGATCACGCCGCCGTGGTCAGCGTCGCGGAAATACCGTAGCGCGGCCCGGGTGGTCCGCAGGACCGACGTGAGGGTGACGTTCAGGACGCGGTCCCACTCGTCGTCGGTCATGTCGACGACCGGAGTCTGACCGCCCAGGCCGGCGTTGTTGACCAGCACGTCGATCCGGCCCAACCGTGCGGTGGTGGATGCGAGCAGGGCGTCGACTTGCGCGGTGGAGGTGACGTCACAGACCACGCTCTCGACCCGGCCCTGTCCCAGTGCGGACAGCTCGTCACGGGTTTCGCCAAGCCGTCGTTCGTGGTGATCGGAGACGACGACGTCGGCGCCTTCGGCGAGCGCGCGCCGGGCGGTCGCAGACCCGATCCCGGTGCCGGCCGCCGCCGTGACGATCACGACCTTGCCTTTCAGAAGGCCGTGTCCGGCAACTTCTTTCGGCGCAACCGCGAGCGTCATCGAGCCTCCCTGGGTAGACCGAGCACGCGCTCGGCAATGATGTTGCGCTGAATCTCGTTAGAGCCGCCGTAGATGGTGTCCGCGCGGCTGAACAGGTAGAGCCGCTGCCACTCGTCGAAGTCGCCGCCGGTCAGCACCAGGCCCGCCTTACCCTGCACGTCCATCGCGATCTCACCGAGATCACGATGCCAGTTGGCCCACAACAACTTCGAGACGTTATCTTTCCCGGCGGCCTGCCCGCCTCCTTCGACGTCCATGGTCGCCAACGCGTAGGAGCGCATCGCTCGCAAGCCAGCCCAAGACCGCGTCAGGCGTTCGCGAATCAGCGGATCATCGGCGGCGCCAGTACTTTTGGCGAGCTCGACGACGGCACTCAGCTCACGGGCGTAGACGATCTGTTGGCCGAGCGTCGACACACCGCGCTCGAAGGTCAGCGTTCCCATCGCGACCCGCCAGCCATCACCGGGCTGACCGACCACAAGCTCGGCGTCGGTCCGGGCGTCATCGAAGAAGACCTCGTTGAACTCGGAGTCGCCGGTCAGCTGGACGATCGGGCGGACCTCGACGCCCGGCTGGTCGAGCGGGACGAGCAGATACGACAGGCCGACGTGACGCTTGGAACCTTTTTCGCTGCGTGCCACCACGAAACACCATTGCGCCCAGTGCGCCAGCGACGTCCACACCTTCTGGCCGTTGATGACCCACTCATCGTCGTCGAGCACCGCGGTGGTGGATACGTTGGCCAGGTCGCTGCCGGCACCGGGTTCGGAATAGCCCTGCGACCACAGTTCGGTGACGTCGAGAATCCGCGGCAGAAATCGCTGCTGTTGCTCGGGCGTGCCGAAGGCGATCAGCGTGGGGCCAAGCAGTTCTTCGCCGAAGTGGTTGACCTTGGCGGGCGCGTTGGCGATCGCGTATTCCTCGTAGAAAGCCACCCGATGGGCAACCGACAGGCCGCGGCCGCCGTGCTCGACCGGCCAGCCCAGACAGGTCAGGCCCGCGCGCGCCAGGTGCTGGTTCCAGGCCCGCCGTTCCTCGAACGCCTCGTGCTCGCGACCGGGGCCGCCGAGCCCCTTGAGCGCGGCGAAGTCACCGACCAGGTTCTCGGCCAGCCAATCGCGGACCTCGGACCTGAACTCCTCGACGCCTTGCACCCCTGTAGGCTAACCTACCAAGCACTTGCTTTGTTAGGCCCCGGCGATGACGGGCCGTGCGGCGGCGTAGATCAGCCGGGCAATAAGCACCAAGGAGTTCGATGTCGAGCCATCCGCAGACCATTCCTGCGGCGCTGGACCACATCGCTCGCCAGCTTCCTGACCACAACGCGCTGGTCACACCGGATCGAACCCTCACCTTCGGCGAGCTGCGGAACGAGGTGCGATGCGCGGCGGCGGCGATGATCAGCCTCGGCGTGCAGACCGGTGATCGCGTGGCGATCTGGTCTCCCAACACCTGGCACTGGGTGATTGCCTGCCTGGCCACTCACTATGCCGGTGCCACCGTGGTACCGCTGAACACTCGCTATACCGCGGTCGAGGCTTCCGACATCCTGGCCCGCACCGGCGCGCCGTTGTTGGTGGCAATGGGCGAGTTCCTCGGGGCGGACCGGGTCGGCGACCTCGACCGCGCCGGTTTGCCCGATCTGCGGCACATCGTTCGGGTACCCGTACAAAGCACAGCGCGTTTCGACGACGGCACGTGGGACGAATTTGTCAGCCGCGGAGCTGATGACGGGGCCCTCGAGGCGGCCGACGCCCGGGCAGCGGCGGTCCGGCCCGACGACGTCTCCGACGTCTTGTTCACTTCCGGCACCACCGGCCGCAGCAAAGGCGTGCTGTGCTCGCACCGGCAGTCACTGGCCGGTTCGGCGGCGTGGGCTGCCTGCGGCAAGATCACCAGTGACGACCGCTACCTCTGCATCAACCCGTTCTTCCACAACTTCGGCTACAAGGCCGGAATCCTGGCCTGCCTGCAGACCGGCGCCACGCTGATCCCGCAGCTGACCTACGACGCCGAGCGGGCATTGCGCGCGGTCGCCGAACACCGGATCACCGTGCTCCCCGGACCGCCGACCATCTACCAAACCCTGCTCGACCACCCCGCCCGTAACCGCTACGACCTGAGCTCATTGCGGTTCGCGGTCACCGGCGCGGCGACGGTGCCGGTGGTGCTGATCGAGCGGATGCAGACCGAACTCGACATCGACATCGTCCTGACCGCCTACGGCCTGACCGAGTCCAACGGGATGGGCACGATGTGCCGCGCCGACGACGACGCTGTTACGGTCGCCAACACCTGTGGCCGGCCGATCGCGGGATTCGAGCTGCGTATCAATGGAGTTCACGGCGGCGAAACAGGAGAGGTATTGCTGCGCGGTCCCAATGTGATGCTGGGCTACCTCGACGATCCGGACGCCACCGCGGCGACCGTGGACGCCGACGGCTGGCTGCACACCGGCGACATCGGAAAGCTTGATCCCGCAGGCAACCTCCAGATCACCGACCGGCTGAAAGACATGTACATCTGCGGCGGCTTCAATGTCTACCCCGCCGAGATCGAGCAGGTGCTGGCCCGTCTGGACGGTGTGCTGGACTGCGCAGTGATCGGCGTACCCGATGAACGACTCGGCGAAGTCGGCCGGGCGTTCCTGGTGGCGCGGCCCGAATCCGGGCTCGACGAGAAGGCCGTGATCGCCTACACCCGTGAGTACTTGGCGAATTTCAAAGCTCCACGTTCGGTGAGGTTTGTCGACACGCTGCCGCGCAACGCCGGCGGCAAGGTGGTCAAACCGCTACTGCGAGAGATGGCGTGATGGATCTGCAATTCGACGAAGAGACGCTGGCATTTCAGCACGAGGTGCGCGACTTCCTGTCGTTGCACCGGGACGCGCTTCCCACGCACTCGTATGATACCGCGGAAGGTTTTGGACAGCACCGCCGTTGGGACAAGGTGCTTTTCGACGCGGGACTGTCGGTCATCACCTGGCCGCAGAAGTACGGTGGCCGCGAAGCGACACTGCTGCAGTGGGTGGTCTACGAGGAAGAGTACTTCCGGGCCGGCGCGCCTGGCCGGGCCAGCGCCAACGGCACCTCGATGCTGGCGCCGACGTTGTTCGCGCACGGCACCGAAGAGCAGTTGAATCGGATACTACCGAAAATGGCGAGCGGCGAAGAGATCTGGGCGCAGGCCTGGTCGGAGCCCGAGTCCGGCAGCGACCTGGCTTCATTGCGCTCGACGGCGACTCGCACCGACGGCGGGTGGCTGCTCAACGGCCAGAAGATCTGGAGCTCACGAGCACCGTTCGGCGACAGGGCGTTTGGGTTGTTTCGCTCTGATCCCGAAGCACAGCGTCACAGTGGGTTGACGTATTTCATGTTCGACCTGAAGGCTGACGGGATCACCGTGCGCCCGATCGCCCAGCTCGGCGGTGATACCGGGTTCGGCGAGATCTTTCTCGACGACGTGTTCGTGCCCGACGCGGACGTGGTCGGCCAACCGAACGACGGCTGGCGGGCGGCGATGAGCACGTCGAGCAACGAGCGCGGCATGTCGCTGCGCAGCCCGGCCCGGTTCCTGGCCTCCGCGGAGCGGCTCGCCGAACTATGGAAAGACAACGGCGACAGCGCCTTCGGCGATCAGGTTGCCGACGCCTGGATCAAGGCGCAGGCTTACCGCCTGCACACCTTCGGCACCGTCACCCGGCTGGCCGGCGGTGGCGAACTGGGCGCGGAGTCCTCGGTGACCAAGGTGTTTTGGTCCGAGCTGGACGTAGCGGTGCACCAGACCGCACTGGAGATCCGCGGTGCCGACGGTGAACTGGCCAACGCCTGGACGGACGGGTTGCTGTTCGCATTGGGCGGCCCGATCTATGCGGGCACCAACGAGATTCAGCGCAACATCATTGCTGAACGGCTGCTGGGACTGCCCCGGGAGAAGTCCAAATG
>DASXJI010000459.1:0-3277 GCA_036497495.1 Mycobacterium sp. | reverse complement strand
ACGGCCCGGATGGACACCATCGAGTTGTCCGACGACGGCCCCGACCGGGTGCGGATCAGCGGGGTGACCGGTGAACCGCCGCCACCCACCCTCAAGGTCTCGCTGAACAGCATCGGCGGATTCCGCAACTCGATGACGTTCGTGTTGACCGGTCTGGACATCGAGGCCAAGGCGGATCTGGTGCGACAGCAGTTGGACTCCGCGCTGTCGGTGAAGCCCGCGGAGCTGGATTGGACGCTGGCCCGCACCGACCATGCCGATGCCGACACCGAGGAAGGCGCCAGCGCTCTGCTTCGCTGCGTGGTCCGCGACCCCGACTCCGCGAATGTCGGACGCCAGTTCTCCTCGGCCGCAGTGGAATTGGCTCTGGCCAGCTATCCGGGTTTCACCGTCACCGCGCCGCCCGGCGACGGTCAGGTGTACGGGGTGTACACCCCCGGCTATGTCGACGCCGCCAAGGTCCATCACGTCGCCGTGCACGCCGACGGCACCCGCATCGAGATTCCCTGCGCCACCAACACTCTCGAGCTGCAACCGGCCGATGCGCCACCACTGCCGGAGTCGTTGCCGGCCGGGACGACACAGCGGGCGCCGCTTGGCCGCATCGCCGGCGCGCGCAGCGGCGACAAGGGCGGGTCGGCCAACGTCGGGGTGTGGGTTCGCACTGACGAGCAGTGGCGCTGGCTGGCCAACACCCTCACCGTCGAGCTGCTCAAGCAGCTGCTGCCCGAAACCGCCGATCTGCCGGTCAGCCGACACCTGCTGCCTAACCTGCGCGCGGTGAACTTCGTCATCGAGGAGATTCTCGGCCAAGGCGTCGCCTATCAGGCACGGTTCGATCCTCAGGCCAAGGGGCTTGGCGAATGGCTGCGCAGCCGTCACGTCGACATTCCAACAGAGTTGTTGTGAGAGAAGGGCTTTTGTGAGCATCTGGACGACGCCGGAGCGCGAACAGCTCCGAAAGACCGTACGCTCCTTCGCAGAACGCGAAATCTTGCCGCACGTCGACGAGTGGGAGCGCAGCGGCGATTTGCCGCGCGAATTGCACCGCGCCGCCGGAGATGCGGGCCTGCTGGGGTCGAACTTCCCCGAGGAGGTCGGCGGCGGTGGCGGCGACGGTGCCGACGCGGTGATCGTCTGCGAAGAGCTGCACCAGGCCGGGGTACCCGGCGGCGTGTTCGCGTCGCTCTTCACCTGCGGCATCGCCGTGCCGCACATGATCGCCTCCGGCGATCAGCGGTTGATCGACACCTTCGTTCGGCCGACCTTGGCCGGCGAGCTGATCGGTTCGCTGGCCATCACTGAACCCGGCGGCGGCTCCGACGTCGGGCACCTACGCACGACGGCGACGCGCTCCGGTGATCAGTACATCGTCAACGGCGCCAAGACCTACATCACCTCCGCGGTGCGGGCCGACTTCGTCGTCACCGCGGTGCGCACCGGCGGCCCTGGCGCGGCGGGGGTTTCGTTGCTGGTAGTGGAACGGGATACCCCGGGTTTTCAAGTGACCCGCAAGCTGGACAAGATGGGATGGCGATCCTCGGATACCGCGGAGCTGTCCTACGTCGACGCGGCCGTGCCGGTGGCCAACCTGGTCGGCGCCGAGAACACCGGCTTCGCCCAGATCGCGCAGGCATTCGTCTCAGAGCGTATCGCCCTTGCCGCGCAGGCGTATTCGAGCGCGCAGCGATGTCTGGACATCACTGTGCAGTGGTGCCGCGACCGGGAGACATTCGGCCGGCCGCTGATTTCCCGGCAATCCGTGCAGAACACGCTGGCCGAGATGGCCCGCCGCATCGACGTCGCCCGCGTCTACGCGCACCACGTGGTCGAGCGGCAACTGGCCGGCGAGACCAACCTGATCGCCGAAGTGTGTTTCGCCAAGAACACCGCCGTCGAGGCCGGCGAATGGGTGGCCAACCAAGGCGTTCAGCTGTTCGGCGGCATGGGCTACATGGCCGAGTCCGAAATCGAACGCCAGTACCGCGACATGCGGATCCTGGGCATCGGCGGCGGGACCACCGAGATCCTGACCTCGCTTGCCGCCAAACTGCTGGGCTTCCAGTCATGAGCGCCCTGCGGTCCACACTTGACCCGAAGGGCGACGCGTACACAGCAGCGGCATCGGCCGCGGAGTCCCGGCTCGAGGAGATCGACGCCGAACTGTCCAAGGCACTCGCCGGCGGCGGTGCGAAATACGTTGAACGTCATCATGATCGTGGCAAGTTGACCGCCCGCGAGCGCATCGAACTGCTCGTAGACGCGGACGGTCCGTTCCTGGAGCTGAGCCCGCTGGCGGCCTACGGCAGCGCCTTTCAGGTCGGCGCCAGCCTGGTCACGGGAATCGGCCCGGTCAACGGTGTGGAGTGCATGATCGTGGCCAACGACCCAACCGTCAAAGGCGGTACCAGCAATCCGTGGACGTTTCGAAAGGTTCTGCGGGCCAACCAGATCGCGCTGCAGAACCGCCTCCCGGTGATTTCGCTGGTGGAGTCCGGCGGCGCAGACTTGCCCACCCAGAAAGAGATCTTCGTCCCTGGTGGCCAGTTGTTCCGCGACCTGACCCGGCTATCGGCTGCGGGTATCCCGACCATTGCGCTGGTGTTCGGCAACTCCACCGCGGGCGGCGCCTACGTGCCCGGGATGTCCGATCACGTCGTGATGATCAAAGAACGCTCGAAAGTGTTTCTGGCCGGGCCGCCTCTGGTCAAGATGGCCACCGGCGAGGAATCCGACGACGAATCGCTGGGCGGCGCCGAAATGCATGCCCGTATCTCGGGTCTGGCTGACTACTTCGCACATGACGAGCTCGATGCGATCCGGATTGGACGTCGCATCGTCGCTCGGCTGAACTGGCAGAAGTTAGGGCCGAAACCCAAGCCCGTCACAACGCCGCTGTTCGATTCCGAGGAGCTGATCGGCATCGTGCCCGCCGATTTGCGTATTCCGTTCGATCCCCGGGAAGTGATCACCCGCATCGTCGACGGATCCGAATTCGACGAGTTCAAAGGACTGTACGGCTCATCACTGGTGACCGGCTGGGCCCAGGTGCACGGCTATCCGATCGGCATCCTGGCCAACGCGCGCGGCGTGCTGTTCAGCGAGGAGTCGCAGAAGGCCACTCAATTCATTCAGTTGGCCAACCGCTCCGACACGCCACTGTTGTTCCTGCACAACACGACTGGCTACATGGTCGGCAAGGACTACGAGGAAGGTGGGATGATCAAGCACGGCGCGATGATGATCAACGCCGTGTCCAACTCGACCGTCCCGCACA
>DASXJI010000458.1:0-2273 GCA_036497495.1 Mycobacterium sp. | reverse complement strand
TCAGTCCGGCGGGCCCGATGGCGTCGCGGAGTCTTTGCAGTTGCGCCTTGACCGATTCGACGCCGTCGGCCGCGCGGTCGGCTGCCATCGCCACCGCGAGCGCTTCGCGTCCATCCCGGTCCAGGTCTTTGCGGGTCTGCTCGACGGAGTGCTTCGCCGCATCGGCCGCGGCCCCACCCCAACTCTGGAAAGCCGGCACAGTGGCAAGGGCATGCGACGCGAGTTGGTTGGCCTCGTTGCGACTGCGCGCGGCATGAAACACCTCGCGGACATCGCCTGGTTGCCATCGGTCGATGTCTGCAACCGACAGACCCGTCACGGGAGGGAGCTTGTCACGGATGTGTCGGCGGTGTCACTTCACCTTTGTGGATTATCCGGCCAACGCCGTCTTCTCGACGCGGCCGAACACCATCGCCTCGGTGATCCGGTCGAACCGGTAATCGATGACGTCGGCGTAGTAGTTCTGTCGAACATTCCACGGCCGCTTGATCCCAGATTTCGGCAGCGCGTGCGGCGCCCGCAGCACATAGCCGGCCTGGATGTCCCACGCCGACTTCTCCGGCATCGGCTCACCGTCCAAATGCGGGTAGGCGTGGGTGTAGCCGTGAGACTTCATGTGAGCCAACAGCTTTGCCGTCGCACGGGCGGTCATGTCGGCACGCAGCGTCCACGAGGCGTTGGTATATCCGATGCACCAGAACAGATTCGGCACTTCCTCCAGCATGTGGGCCTTGTAGACGAAGCGGCCCTGCGGCTTGATCTCGGCGCCGTCCAAGGACACCACCACCCCACCCAGCGCCTGCAGCTGCAGACCGGTAGCGGTCACGATGATGTCGGCATCCAAATGCTTGCCCGACTTCAAAGCGATTCCGGTGGAATCGAAGTGGTCGATATGCTCGGTGACCACCTCGGCGCGCCCATCGCCGATCGCGACGTAGAGGTCGGCATCGGGGATCAGGCACAGCCGCTGGTCCCATGGGTTGTAGCGCGGCTTGAAGTGGGTGTCGACGTCGTAGCCCTCGGGGAGGTAGCGCACCGCGATCTGGCGGATCCACCACTTCACGAAGCCCGGTGTCGTGCGGGCCAACAACCAGATCAAGCCTTCCAGTAGCGCATTACTCTGCCGGACGATCGAGTGGGAAACCCTGCGTGGCAATATCTTTCGGACTAAGTTCATCGGGCCGCTGGTTTTGGCCGCCGAGAACAGATAGGTGGGCGAACGCTGCAGCATGATCACCTTCGAAGCCTTCTCGGCCAGCGACGGGATCAGCGACATCGCCGTAGCGCCGCTGCCGATGACCACCACCTTCTTGCCTTGGTAGTCGAGATCCTCGGGCCAGTGCTGTGGATGAACAACCGAGCCGTCGAACTCGTTGAGGCCAGGGAAATCCGGGGTGTAGCCCTCGTCGTAGTTGTAGTAGCCGGACCCGAAGAAGAGGAAGCGGCCGCGGTAGGTCTTTTCGGTACCGTCCTGCTCGGTGGTGACGGTCCAGGTGTCGTCCGAGGAGTTCCAGTCCGCCGAGCGGACATGGGTGTTGAACCGGATGTGCTGATCGATGCCGTACTTGTGTGCGGTGGCGTTCAGGTACTCCCGGATGTCCTCGCCATCGGCCACCCGCTCCGGGCCGGTCCACGGCTCCCACGGGAAGCACAGCGTGAAGATGCTGCTGTCCGAGCGCACGCCCGGGTAGCGGAACAGGTCCCAGGTGCCGCCGATCTGTTCGCGTCGCTCCAAGACGACGTAGCTGGTCCCGGGATTGCGCTTGGTGATGCGGTGAGCCGCGCCCAGGCCCGAGAAGCCCGCTCCGATGATGATGATGTCAACGTCTGTCGCTTCGGATGGCGTCATGGTCATCGATGCACCTCACTTCGGGGCGGCCTGTTACCTACGTCACCAGATTAGGCACCGACCGGTTGATTGGGCGAGGGATGAGCAGGTCGCACGAATCGCACGTCTATCTGTAGTTGACGAACTGCAGCGCGACGTCGAGGTCGGCCTTCTTGAGCATCGCGATGGCCTCCTGCAGATCGTCGCGCTTTTTGCTGGTGACGCGCACCTCGTCGCCCTGGATCTGGGTTTTGACGGTCTTGGGGCCCTCGTCGCGGATCAACTTGGTGATCTTCTTGGCGTGTTCGCTGCTGATGCCCTCTTTCAGGGTGCCGGTGACCTTGTAGGTCTTGCCGGAGGCCTGCGGCTCGCCGGCGTCGAAGGACTTGAGGCTGATGTCGCGCCGGATCAGCTTTTCCTTGAAAACGTCGACGGCAGCCTTGAC
>DASXJI010000457.1:0-3330 GCA_036497495.1 Mycobacterium sp. | reverse complement strand
AACAGGTCGTCGGCCGCACGCACCTGCTCCTCGCAGACCGGGCACCGGAAGCATGCCCGGACGTTTTCGTCCTCCCAGCGCACCGGCACGCCGCCGGCGTAGTGATTGTCGAGCAGTTGTTGCAATCGCGCGCGCTGCTCGCGGTACACCGGAATCAGCTCATCGACGCGGTAATTGACCGCGGTGCCGTTGCCGAGCACCAACTCGGCCTCCTGGTCCACCGGGATGCCGGCCCGGCTCAACGTATCGGCGTAGGCCGCGATCTGCAGCAGCGCGGTGACCTTCGCCGAGCGGGCCAGCTTGGTGTCAGAAACCTGGTATCGGCCGCCGCGACGCACCAGGAAGTCGGCGAACCCGACAAAGCGGCCGTCGAACATCGCGGCCTGATAGATCACCGGAGCACCGCGGTCGATGGCCCGGCGGGTCTGCGCCGCGGCCGCGGTGACGTTCTCAACGGTGAAAGGGAACGGACGGCCGATGACGGCGACGTCGCTGTGTTCGTCGCGCAATTGGTCGAGTCGGCGTTGCTCGTGCTCGTCACCGAGAGATGCGGTGCGCTCCAGCAATTCGTCGGTGACGCTGACACGTTGACCCCAGCCGAGTTTCGCGTCGAATTCCCGCAGCAGGGCATATTCACAGCGCGCGGCGGATGCGAGATCCGACGCGCTGTAGATGACGCTGTCGCCAGCCATGAACACAGCAGCCACTGTAGGCGGCTATGCCGACATCAGGCTCCGGCGTTGGCGATCAGCTCCACCCCGTTGCCGTTCCAGCGGAACTTCACCACGCTGGGCAACCCGATACCGCCGGAGTAGCTCAGCGCCACGGTGTCGCCGGTGCACTGCGAGTTGTCGAGGCCGTTGAAGCCGTAGGTGTCGGGAACGCCTCGGGGCGGAATGAGCTTGCCGAGATGAAACAGCACCGCTCTGGTGTTGGGGCTCTCGGCGTTCGTGTTGGCCTTGACGATCACCGCGGACAGCTGCGCGCACTGGTTGAAGTTGCCGGTCAGCGGTTCGGGGTTCCACGGCTGCTGGCTGCGCGGGTCGTTCGGCAGCTCGGACACCCCACGCGCGATCGCGGGATCGGCCAAATTGACCGCGCACGGGTCGACCGGCCCGGGGCTGGTCGGTGCGGCGGTCGGAACCGGCGGTGGTGCGGCCGAGTGCGGCGCAGCGGTCGGATGGGTCGTGGGCTGCGGCGTCTTGGCGACGGTCGAATCCCCTGATCCGCACCCGCTCAGTGTCGCGGTGAGCAGTGCGGCAGCGGCCAGCCCGGTCCCCAGGCGAACGCCGCCCATACTGCACTGTCGTGTCCACACAACGCCGCACCGTACCTTGACCAGCTCTATCGACGCGGCAGGCGTGGCCGAGCGGCGCCGCACAACCATGACGTCGGCCTTTGTCGGTGGGTGGTGGGATGGTCGCAACTCATGGGCCGACACACCACATTCAAGTTCTGCCTCGACCCCACCGTTGAGCAGTCCGAGGTTCTGTCCCGACATGCTGGCGCAGCGAGGTTCGCGTTCAACCAGTGCCTGGAGATGGTCAAAACCGCGCTGGACCAGCGGAAAAGCCGTCCGGAATTGGATGTGCCGTGGACAGGTTTTGATCTGATCAACGCGTTTAACGGGTGGAAGAAAACCGCGGACGCGGGCCGGTTGTTCACGGTCGACACCGCTGGCATCGCCGCCACTGTGGTCACGGGCCTGAGGTGGCGGCGCGAAGTGTGCCAGCAAGTGTTCGAAGAAGCCGCGGTGGACTGTGGACGAACGCTGGCGGCGTGGTCCAAGTCACGCGCGGGTAAACGTGCGGCCAGACGAGTCGGCTTTCCCCGCTTTAAGAAGAAAGCCGGCGCTGTGGCGTCGTTTCGGCTGCGCAACAATCACTCCAAAGGCCGTCCGCCGCCGATTCGTGTCGGTGATCAAGGCCGGCCGCGTTCAGTCACCTTGCCCGGCATTGGTCAAGTGACGGTGCATGACGACACCCGCAGATTGCGCTGCCTGCTGAACAAAAGCAGAGGGAGGATTTTGTTCGCCACGGTCAGCCAGCGCGCCGGGCGATGGTGGGTGTCGCTGAACATCGAGGCTGCTGACTTGCACCCCGCCCACCACCACATGTCGCGCGATCCGGCCGATGACGGCGGGTGGGTCGGCCTCGACCGTGGCCTGTCAGCGTTTGTGGTCGCAGGCACTGCCGATGGCACTGAGGTCGCTCGTATCGCTGATGCCCCCAAGCCGCTGGCCGCTGGGATGAAACGGCAACAGCGGCTGGCGAAATCGTTGGCGCGCAAGCAAAAAGGATCGCGCAACCACCGAAGCACTGTAGCCAAACTGGCCCGGCACCACCATCACGTCGCCAACATCCGTCGGCACTTTCTCCACGAGGTGTCCAACGCGCTGGTCAAGACTCACGACCGGCTCGTCATCGAGGACCTCAATGTGTCTGGGATGCTGGCCAACCATCGCCTCGCGCAAGCGATCTCCGACGCCGGGTGGGGCAAATTTGCTCGCCTCTTGGGCTACAAACAGGACTGGCGGAGCGGCACGCTAGCGGTCGCTGATCGATGGTACCCGTCGACCAAGCTTTGCGCGGCTTGCGGCGCGACTAACCGCGAGCTGACGCTGGCCGATCGGGTGTTCACTTGCGGTTGCGGATACTCCGCAGATCGCGACACCAATGCGGCGGTCAATCTGGCCCGCTGGGGCCGGGCCCATCACAACGCATCACCAGATCCCCGGACCTCGAAGCAACGGGGCCGGGCTATCAACGCCTGCCGACGGGACGGCGCTGACCAGCACCCATCGGGTGCCGGTGAAACCAGCCCGGAAGAAGCGGGAACCGACGTTCACACCGCACCCGCGGCCTGAACCGACGACGCCCGAGAAGGGCGGTGGCGAACACTTAACTCGGTGTGTGTTCGACACGCTTTAAACTTCGTATCGACATGGACTCCCCGAACGATGACACCGTGACCTTCGCCGACCTGCAGATTCACCCGTCGGTGCTGCAGGCGCTCAACGATGTCGGCTACGAGTCGCCGTCGGCGATACAGGCGGCGACGATCCCGGCCCTGATGGCGGGGTCGGATGTGGTGGGGCTCGCGCAGACCGGGACCGGCAAGACGGCCGCTTTCGCGGTCCCGATCCTGTCGAAGATCGACACCAGCAGCAAGGCCACTCAGGCCCTGGTCCTGGCACCGACGCGGGAGCTGGCGCTCCAGGTGGCCGAGGCGTTCAGCCGGTACGGCACGCACCTACCTCAGATCAACGTGCTGCCGATCTACGGCGGAGCGTCCTACACGACGCAGCTGGCTGGGCTGAAGCGTGGCGCG
>DASXJI010000456.1:0-4101 GCA_036497495.1 Mycobacterium sp. | reverse complement strand
GGCCCGCTGTGCCTCGACGAACAGCACGCCCGCGCCGTCGCGGATCTGACCGTCTACGTCAGGCAGAGTCACGCCGAGCGCGACCTTGCCGCCCTGGGCTCGCTTGCGGCCGCAGACCACGCCGATGGCTGAGACAACTTCGGGCACTTCCAGATTCGGCGCGTGCCCAATCGCCGACGGCGGCACTCCTGTCGAGACGTGGACCGAGTGGGACCACGGGCTCGCACCCTTGAACCTCCACGACTGCCCCGGCATTACGGTTATCGCCCCGCATCCCGACGACGAAACGCTGGGCCTGGGAGCGACGATGTCGACATTGTGCAACGCGGGCGTCGACGTGCAGGTGGTGTCGGTTTCCGACGGTGGGGCCGCGTATCCGGGACTCACTGATTCAGCCCGCGCCGAACTCGAAGATGTGCGCAGGGCGGAGCTCCGCCGATCGTTGCATGTGCTGGGTGCCGGCGATCCGATCGCACTGGGCATGCCCGATGGTGAGCTGTCGCAGCACGAACAATGGCTGACTTCGCGAATTGTCCAGTTGCTGAGCGTGTTTCCGGCGGGCAGATGGTGTGCGGCAACCTGGCGCGGCGACGGCCACCCCGATCACGAGGTGGTGGGGCGCGCCGCCGCTGCGGCAGCGGCCCGGACGCAGGCGGTGCTCATCGAATATCCGGTGTGGATGTGGCATTGGGCCACGCCCGGCGATCCGGCGGTTCCGTGGAACCGTGCTCGCCGCGTCGAGTTGACCGACGATGCGTTTAATGTCAAAGCCATTGCTGCTGAATCATTTCCGAGTCAAACGCGGCCAACGCCAGATCGCGAGGCGGTGCTGCCGCCCGCCGTGTTGCAGCGACTGCTGGCAATAGGGGAGGTGGTTTTCGTCTGAGCAGACTGCCGGATGACTATTTCGATAAGCTGTACACGCAGGCGGCCGACCCGTGGCACCTGGCCAGCCGCTGGTATGAGCAACGCAAGTACGCGATCACGCTGGCATTACTGCCGCGCCAGCACTACCGGCACGCGTTCGAACCAGGCTGCTCAATCGGCGTGTTGACGGCGCTGTTGACCGAGCGGTGCGCCAGCGTGACCGCTACCGACGTCGTCGCGGCGGCCCTGGACAATGCTCAGCGCCGACTCGACGAGATAGGCCGCGGCGCGCAGGTGACCTTCATGCGGCAGTCCCTGGACGAACCGTGGCCGTCGGGCCCCTTCGATCTGCTGGTGCTCTCCGAAGTCGGCTATTACCTGGCACCTGACGTGCTGCGCAGCGTTCTCGACAGGGAGTGCCCGCGACTCGCTAGTGGTGCGACGGTGCTCGCCGCGCATTGGCGCCATCGCGTCGACGATTATCTGATGGCCGGTGATCGTGTCAACGAGATAGTCGCCGACACCGCCGGGCTGCACTCAATCGCCAGCTACCGCGACGACGATGTGGCCATCGATGTGTTCGACACCGCCGACCACGCGTCCGTGGCCGCCCGCAGCGGAGTGCCGGGTTCCTAACCTGTCGTGAATGGCCCTGATCTAGAGCGGAATTGGGCTTTTGCGTCGAATCAGGTCTTCGCCGCGGTCATAATCGTCGTCGACGTTGTGGGTGAGAACGCCGACCGTCGCGCCGTCGGCCTCGTACCAGACGGTGAAGCCGTCGTTGTGTTCAACCAGTCGGGCGCGATCAAAACCGTCCCCCCATGCGTGGTACTTCAACGTCGATTCGCCGATGGTGGTCCAGAAGCCGGGCACGGCGTCCCATTGGCGGGCGTGTCCGGCGGCGCCCTCGCCCGCGATCTGGCCTTGATTGAGCGCGTCCTGCCAATGTTCAACCGCCACCGGCCTGCCGGCAAGGCTGTTGTAGGCAAGCGCGACATCACCTGCGGCAAAGATGTGTTCGACCGACGTACACATCTGTGCGTCGACAACGATCCGGCCTTCATGGGTATTGATGCCGGCCGCGTCCGCCAGTGCTGACTGCGGTGTGACTCCTGTGGCGGCGATGACGAGATCGCAGTCGATCGTCACCCCGTTGTCCAGGTGGACCGCTCCGTCGCTGAGTCTGCTGACCGAGACGGATCCGGTGTAACGCACTCCTACTTCGCGTAGCAGCTCTACGATGCGCTGTCCGGCGTCATCACCTAGACGCTTGCCCTGCGGGACAGAGTCGGGTGCGACGAGAGTCGTTGATACGCCACGCATTGCCAGCGACGCCGCTGCCTCGCAACCGATGAAACCCGCCCCGATGACGACTGCGGAATCAGCTTCCGCGGCCGCGGAGCGCAGTGACTTGGCGTCGCCCAGCGACCGGAGTTGCAGAGCCTTCTCACCGCCGGAAACCGGGAACGGGGACGGTTTGGCTCCGCACGCCAGCACCAGCGATCGGTACGGGTAGTGCTGTTCGTCGGCGACCACGTAGTGGCCGGCTACGTCAATGGCCTGGACGCCACCGGTGTGGATCAGCTCGATCGCTTGTTCGTCGTACCATCGGCCAGGATGCAGCTCGGTGTCGGCAATGTCGGCCTCGCCGCGCAGGAACTCTTTGCTGAGCGGCGGCCGCTGATAGGGCAGAGCCGGGTCGTCGGTCAAAATGTGGACCGGGTCGTCTGAATTGAGTTGGCGGAATGCCTCTGCCGCACTCACGCCTGCTGGGCCGCTGCCGATGACGATCAGTCCTGTCGAGTGCACGTCTGGCCGACTACCCGGATTTGCGTCGGTTTACGCGGCAACCACGTTGGTGTGGCTCGACGGCGCGGTAAGTTCCCACACGTGGGCGAAGACAGAGTGCGTGTGCAGATAGGTGCTAATGGCGTGGCAACGGTAAGAATGGTGCGCGCCGACAAGCACAATGCGCTTGACCAAGCCATGTTCGAGGCGTTGATGGATGCCGCAGGGCAACTGGCAGAGGATGCCTCGGTTCGTGCGGTGGTGTTGCACGGCGAAGGCAAGAGCTTCTGCTCAGGCCTGGACATCGCCGGCTTCATGTCCGGGCAGGGTGGCACCGGGGTTCTGCTGGAGCGCGACACCGATCGGCTGGCCAACTTCGCTCAGCGGGTGGCGTACGACTGGTCCTTGGTGCCGGCGCCGGTGATCGCCGCGATTCATGGGAATTGCTTCGGCGGCGGTCTCCAGATCGCGCTGGGTGCCGACATCCGGATCGCCGCGCCGGACTCGAAGCTGTCCATCATGGAGGTCAAGTGGGGTCTCGTTCCCGACATGGGTATCACGCAGACACTCCCGCGACTAGTACCTATCGACGTCGCCAAGGAGTTGACGTTCAGCGGCCGCATCGTTTCTGGGAGCGAGGCGTTGGCGCTTGGGCTGGTCACGCGAAATAGTGACGATCCGCTGGCTTCGGCGTTGGCGCTAGCAGACGAGATCGCCGAGAAATCTCCTGACGCCGTCCGCGCCGCCAAGCGGCTGTACGACCAGACATGGGTCAGTGACGACGCCGCCGCTGCGCTGATACGCGAATCCGAGCTGCAAGAGGGGCTGATCGGCAAGCCCAATCAGATCGCGGCCGTTGTGGCCGGAATGTCGGGGGAGCGGCCAGTTTTCGTCGATCCCGATGAGCGTTAAGCTCACTATCCGCCAGGTCGATGGTGGTGGCTCAGAGCTCGCCGCGTCCCGCTATCGACGATTCGGGGCGAAGAACTGCCAGATGGTGTCGGTGGCGTTGAGCGCCGTCGAGGGTGCCGGCATGTTGCCTATCCGCTGCGCGAGCGGGCTCGGCTCACCGCCGGGCCACTGGTGGCCCGCCCCAGTCACCGAGATCAATTCCACGGTATGTCCGTCGGCGCACCCGGCTGTCTGGGTCGTCACGTCCCCGGCGGTAGTCGAGTTCGGTTGTCCGCACCCATCGATCCCACGCCACGTCGCGTTGACGGCCTCCACCGAAGGGCCGTCGACGCGCGCCGTTCCGTCGGCCGAGAACGCCTTGCCCGGCCCGCCGTTGTAGGGAACTCTCTCGTCGGCGGTGCCATGTATCTGCAGCACCGACGTCGGCCGTGCTCCCGAGCAGTCGGTCAGCAGCGTGCCCGCCACCGGGGCAATCGCCGCGAATGTGTCGGTCTGACAACCCAAGCGAAGCGCCATCATTGCCCCGTTCGACAT
>DASXJI010000455.1:0-6154 GCA_036497495.1 Mycobacterium sp. | reverse complement strand
GTAGGCGCCGGAGGCGACTGTGGCCTGGGTACCGATCACACCGATGCGACCGTTACGGGTGGTGGCAACGGCCCGGCGGACCGCAGGCAGGATCACCTCGACCACCGGCACGTCATAGCGCTCGCGGGCATCGTGCAGGCAGGCCGACGACGCCGAGTTGCAGGCGATCACCAACGCCTTCACACCGCGATCGACGAGGTCGTCACCGATGGCCAGGGCGTGCACGCGGATCTCGGGAATGGTGAGCGGACCGTAGGGACCGTTGCCCGTGTCGCCGACATAGATGATGTCCTCGTCGGGCAACTGGTCGATGATCGAGCGCGCGACCGTCAACCCGCCCACGCCGGAGTCGAACACCCCGATGGGCGCCAGTGCGTTACTCATGCCGGCTCAATTATTGACGGCGATGTTCGCGAGCTTGGCGTTCGGGGCTGGATAACAGGTACGCCGCCAGCACGCCGGCGACGCCGCCGCAGAGGTGGCCTTGCCAGGACACCCCACCGCAGACGTTGAGCACTGGCACGGCACCCCACAGAACTCCGCCGTACAAAACCAGCACCAGCAGCCCGATGACGACCTGCCAGCCCGAACGGGTGAAGAACCCGAACACCAGCAGGAAGGTCAGCCAGCCGAAGATCAGCCCGGAGGCGCCGATGTGGTCAGTCTCGCCGCACGGCGATCCCAAGTTGCCGATCAGCCAGGTGCCGAGCCCTCCGACGATCCAGACGATCGCCGTCGCCCAGAGGAATCTCGACAGACCGGCCAAAGTCACCAGAAAGCCCAGCACCAGCGCCGGCCCGGTGTTCGCCGCCAGGTGCGCCCAGTTCGCGTGCAACAGCGGGGCGAACAGAATTCCCCACAGGCCGTCGGTCTCCAGTGGGCGGATGCCGTTGTCGTCGAACCGGTGCCCGTTGAGCTGATCGAATGCCTCGACGATGTAGAGCAGCGCCACGAAGCTGATGATGGTGGCCCCGCCGACCAGCATCGGCGAACGCTTCTTCGGCTGCCGCGCCGATGTGTGAGTCTGGCTTGTCATCGCTGTAGCTGCCTTTCCACAGCATCCCCCGCTTCGTCCAAGTTACCGGCGCTGCTCGAATGCGCCAGGCAACAGGCCCCGGTAGGTCGGTATTTCGGCCACCGCGTCGGCGGCGATCACGGCTTCGATCACCGCGCGCGCCAGGCAGTCGGCTGCTGCCACACCCACGGCGCCGGCCAGGGCGGTTTCCGGCGAGAATGCGGCCGGCACGTCGGCCGGTGGCGCCACCTCGATGGCGCCGGTGGCCAGCGCGAACACCGTATCGCCGTCAACGGGGGTGTGCGCTGGCCGGATGCTGCGGGCAAGCCCGTCGTGAGCAGTGCTCGCGACGTGGCGGCAGGCGCCCGGGCTCAGCGCGGCATCGGTCGCGACCACCGCGATCGTCGTGTTCAGCGAGTTCAGCGGTGATTCGAGCTGGGCGAGGGCGGCGACTTGCGCATCGGGCGGCGCGGTCAGACCGAGCTCCTCGACCAGGTAGCTCAGCCACGGCAAGCCGGTGCTCTGGTCGACCACGTTGCCGGCCGAGTTCACCACGACCAGCGCCCCGACGGTCACCCCGGACGGCAGCGTTGTCGACGCGCTCCCGACGCCGCCTTTGAGCACGCCCGCGCATGCCCCCACCCCGGCGCCGACCGTGCCGACGGCCACTTCGGTTCCAGCAGTCTGACAAGCGGCGTAGCCGAAGTCGGCGGTGGGGCGATTCCCCCAAGCGCCGACCTCGAGATCGAAGATCACCGCTGCCGGCACGATCGGCACGACCCCACCGGTCATCGCCACGCCGCGGTCGTGCTCCTCCAGCCAGCGCATCACCCCGTCGGCGGCGGCCAACCCGTAGGCGCTGCCACCGGCGATCAGCACCGCGTCGACGTAGCGCACGCTGTTGGCCGGGTCCAGCAGATCGGTTTCCCGAGTGCCGGGCGCCCCGCCCCGAACATCGACGGCGCCGACGGTGCCGGGCGGCGTCAGGACGACGGTGACCCCACTCGCCCAGCCCGCACCCATCGTCGCGTCCGGGTCCAGCCGGTGATAGTCGCCGACCAGAATGCCGGCGACGTCGGTGATCGCGTTCATCACGACCCCATCAGCGCCAGCACCAGGTACTCCTGCAGCACGGTCAGCCACTGGTAGACGTCGAGGTGCGGGGCCATTGGGTGGTCAACGGGGAGGCGATCAGGGCCGTCGGGGCGGATGTCGAGCATGGTGCCCAGGGCCAGGCGCAGGTCGTTGACGGCCGCGATCCAGGCGTTTGCCACGTCCTCGGTCAGCTCGAGTTTGCCGCCGTCATTCGGAAGTGTGTCCAGTAATTGTTGTGCCGCCACGCGTTTAGCATCGATGATCGAGGGCTCATGCAGGCTGCGCAAGGCGGCGTTCAGGCTGTCGGTGGCCTCAACCGCGGCGTCGTCCGGCTTGGAGAAATCGGGCAGCAGCCGCTGCAGAGTCACATTGTCCGGCGGCGCGGAGTTGCCGGTCTTCATGCCGGTGATTTGTTCGAGTTCGTCTTGCGGAGAAGACGATTCGCGTTCCTCGAGCAGTCCGATCATCGAGGCGACCAGATTCTTCAGCAGCGCCGCCTCGTGCGCGTCCAGAGCGGACCGAAATCGGGCGCCGTCGGCGGTCTCAACCCGCTTCCACTTACGCACTCGATCTCAGTGATCCTGCTGCATGGTGGCCCATAGCCCGGCCGCGTGCAGCTTGGTCACGTCGACCTCCATGGATTCGCGGCTGCCCGCGGACACCACGGCCTTACCTTCGTTGTGGACTTGCAGCATCAGCTTGGTCGCGTGCGGCTCGCTGTAGCCGAACAGCTTCTGGAAGACGTACGTCACGTAATTCATCAAGTTGACCGGATCGTCCCACACGATGGTCACCCAGGGGGCGGCCGTAGCTTCAACCGAGTCGGCTTCCCGCTGCCCAGTCGTTCCCGGCTTTGTCGGGGCTGACGCAACCATGGATGCCACGATACCGAGCCGCGTTCGCGCAACCGATACCGTTGCGGAGTGAACAACTCGGGTTACACCGGGCTGCTGACCGACAGGTACGAGTTGACCATGCTGTCGGCGGCGCTGCGCGACGGCACCGCGCACCGCCGGGCCACGTTCGAGCTGTTCGCTCGTCGGTTGCCGGACGGACGCCGATACGGCGTGGTGGCCGGGACCGGACGGTTCCTGGAGGCATTGCCCGAGTTCAGGTTCGACGACGCCGCGTGCGAATCGTTGGCGGAATTCCTCGATGCGGACACATTGGCTTACCTGCGCGATTTTCGGTTCATCGGCGACGTCGACGGCTACGCCGAGGGTGAGCTCTATTTCCCTGGCTCCCCGGTGCTTTCGGTAACCGGCAGCTTCGGTGAATGTGTGGTGCTCGAGACGCTGGCGCTGTCGATTTTCAACCATGACACCGCCGTTGCGTCAGCGGCTGCGCGCATGGTCAGCGCCGCTCAAGGACGGCCGGTCATGGAAATGGGCTCGCGCCGCACCCACGAGCGTGCCGCCGTCGCCGCTGCGCGCGCCGCCTACCTCGCGGGATTCGCTGCCACATCCAACCTCGAGGCGCACCGCCGCTACCGCGTGCCCACCGAAGGCACCAGCGCGCATGCCTTCACCCTGCTATACGACGGCCCCGAAGGTCCCGACGAGCCGGGCGCGTTCGCGGCACAGGTCGCTGCCCTGGGCACCGGCACCACGCTCCTGGTCGACACCTACGACGTGACGACCGGCGTGGCCAACGCGGTCGCGGCCGCCGGCACCGAACTCGGCGCGGTACGCATCGACTCCGGCGACCTGGGCGTGCTGGCCCGCCGGGTCCGCGACCAACTCGACCGGCTCGGGGCCAGCCGAACCCGCATCGTGGTCTCCGGCGATCTCGACGAATTCGCCGTCGCTGGATTGCGAGCCGAGCCGGTGGACAGCTACGGGATCGGCACCTCGCTGGTCACCGGTTCGGGTGCGCCCACCGCGAACATGGTCTACAAGCTGGTCGAAGTCGATGGCGTGCCGGTCGAGAAACGCAGCGTCCGCAAGGAATCCCACGGCGGCCGCAAAGAGGCGCTGCGGCTATCCCGTTCGACGGGCACGATCACCGAGGAGATTGTGTACCCGGCGGGCCATCCGCCGTCGACTACCGAGCCGTCGCGGGTGCTGACGATTCCCTTGGTGCGCGGCGGCAGGACGGTGATCGACGTGGGCCCTGAAGCTCTGGGCGCGGCACGCAAGCTGGTGGCATCGGGCTTGCGAAGCTTGCCATGGGAGGGTCTGATGTTGTCGCACGGCGACCCGGCAATTCCCACGACCCAGATCCCGGCCCGACGCCCACCCACCGACACGCAGGAGTAGCCACGACCGACGACGCGCCATCGCCGACCACGCAGTTGCTGGCCACTGCGGTGGCGGCACTGGGCGGCAGCGAACGCAGCGGTCAGCTGGAGATGGCCGACGCGGTCGCCCGCGCGTTCGAGACCGGCGAGCATCTGGCCGTGCAAGCGGGCACCGGCACCGGAAAGTCGTTGGCGTACTTGGTTCCGGCGATCAACCGGGCGGTGTCCGACGACGCCCCGGTCGTGGTGTCGACCGCGACGATCGCCCTGCAGCGCCAACTGGTCAATCGCGACCTGCCCCAACTCGTCGACGCGCTCAGCGATGCGTTACCCCGCGAGCCCCGCTTCGCGTTGTTGAAGGGTCGACAGAATTACCTGTGCCTCAACAAGATTCACAGCGGCGCCGCAGCCGATGCCGATGGCGAACCTCAGGAACTCTTCTCGCCGCAGGCAGCCACCGCGTTGGGCCGCGACGTGCAGCGGCTCACCGCCTGGGCGTCGACGACGGAGTCCGGCGACCGCGACGACCTCAAGCCCGGCGTCGCCGACCGGTCGTGGACGCAGGTCAGCGTGTCCGCTCGCGAGTGCCTTGGCATGGCCCGCTGCCCGTTCGGCACCGAATGCTTCGCCGAGAAAGCCCGTGCCTTTGCCGGTCAGGCCGATGTTGTCGTCACCAACCACGCGCTGCTGGCCATCGACGCCGTCGCCGACTCGACCGTGCTACCCGAACATCAGCTGCTCGTCGTCGACGAGGCGCACGACCTGGTGGACCGGGTGACCGCGGTGGCCACCGGCGAACTGTCGGCGACCGCGCTCGGCGTCGCGTCGCGGCGCACAGCCAGGCTGGTCGAGCCGGAACTCATGCAGCGATGGGAACGGGCATCCGCCAACTTCACCGCGGCCATCCAGGACGCATCGGCCGGTCGCATCGACTACCTGGACGACGAACTCACCACCCATCTCGTGGCGCTGCGAGATGCGGCCACCGCCGCGCGGTCCACCGTCGACACATCGCCCACCGACCCCAAGGCCGCCTCGGCGCGGGCCGAGGCGGTCGCCAGCCTCGCCGAGATCGCGGACACCGCAACGCGCATCCTGGTGTCCTTCGGGCCGGCGATCCCGGACCGCACCGACGTGGTCTGGCTGGACCACGAGGACAATCGGGGGTCGAAGCGAACCGTGCTGCGGGTGGCGCCGTTGTCGGTGTCCGGACTGCTGCGTACCCGGTTGTTCGCCGACTCGACGGCAGTGTTGACCTCGGCGACGTTGACCGTCGGCGGATCGTTCGACGCGATGGCCAAAGCCTGGGGGCTCGCTGACACCGAAATGCCTTGGCGCGGAATAGACGTCGGATCGCCGTTCCAGCACGGCAAAGCCGGCATCCTCTACGTCGCAGCCCATCTGCCGCCGCCGGGCCGCGAGGGCACCGGCTCGGCCGAACAGCTGACCGAGATCGCCGAACTCGTCACCGCGGCCGGCGGGCGCACGCTCGGGCTGTTCTCGTCGATGCGTGCCGCGCGCGCGGCCGCTGAGGCGATGTCCGAACGGCTGTCGACGCTGGTGCTGTGTCAGGGCGACGACAGCACCCCAACGCTTGTCGAGCAGTTCGCCGCCGACCCGGCGACGTCGCTGTTCGGCACGTTGTCGCTGTGGCAGGG
Organism: Mycobacterium sp.; assembly: GCA_036497495.1. Classification (GTDB taxonomy): domain Bacteria; phylum Actinomycetota; class Actinomycetes; order Mycobacteriales; family Mycobacteriaceae; genus Mycobacterium. The sequence goes on along the minus strand of DASXJI010000455.1, from coordinate 147 downwards.
CGTCGATGTGCCCGGCCCCTCGCTGTCGCTGGTCATCATCGACCGGATTCCGTTCCCGCGGCCCGACGATCCGCTGCTGTCCGCCCGGCAGCGGGCGGTCGCCGCCGCCGGGGGCAACGGTTTCATGGCCGTCGCGGCCAGTCACGC